>DAOWBJ010000230.1 GCA_030634125.1 Victivallales bacterium | reverse complement strand
TATTTCCGGCGGAACAGGTTCAGGTAAAACAACTTTGCTTAATGTTTTGAGTAATTATCTGCCGAACCGCGAACGCATTGTTACCATTGAGGATGCTGCCGAACTCCAGCTGCATCAGGAAAACATTGTTCGCCTGGAATCACGTCCGCCGAATATTGAAGGCAAGGGCGAGATAAATATTCGTGATCTGGTACGCAACTCTTTGCGTATGCGTCCTGACCGGATAGTTGTCGGTGAGTGCCGCGGCGGCGAAGCTTTGGACATGCTGCAGGCGATGAATACCGGACATGACGGGTCTTTGACCACGATTCACGCTAATACTCCGCGCGATGCTCTCGCTCGTCTGGAAACTTTGGTTTTGATGGCTGGTTTTGATTTGCCGCTGCGGGCGATCCGCGAGCAGGTAGCTTCAGCTATTGACGTTATTATTCAGGTAAACCGCGAGCGCGACGGATCACGCAAAGTTACCAATATCAGCGAAATAACCAAGATGGAAGGGGATGTTATTACGCTTCAGGATATTTTTGTTTTCCAAAATGAAGGCTGGGACGAGAATGATAAGATCATAGGTAATTATGTTTCAACTAATAATATGCCTACTTTTATGGATGATATTAAACGCGCTAAAATTCCTTTGGATATTTCAATATTCAATAACGATGGACCGGGAGGCGGCTTTTGAATATTTTGACTAGCACCTGGGGTCCGAGCATCTGTGTATTGATGGCGGTAACTATAGCTACTTTGGTTATAATTGATACTTTTCTTTATATTTCAGCACGTTACAAAGAACGTTATTTGAAAGAAGCCGCGGTGGAACTTGATGATGTTCTTTTGCAAATGCCCGCCGGCAGAATATTTGATTTAAGTCTGGCAATCAGCGCGTTCTGCTGTTTTATGACAGTAATTATTTTCGGTATGACCAGCGGTGGATTTTCATGGGTCAAAGCTATCGGGCTCGGATCAATCGTCGCGGTTGGAACTTTTCCCATGCCGCGTTTGATCCTGCGCTATCTGAGAATAAGGCGTTTAGCTAAATTTAATGAACAGCTTGAAGACGCGCTGGGCGGCATGAGCAGTTCCTTGAAGGCCGGATTCAGTATAAATCAGGCCTTGGAATCAATTGCGGACGAAAACAGGCCGCCAATATCAATCGAATTTCGTCTGTTGCTCCAGGAATTACGACTGGGAGTGCCTCTGGAAAACGCTCTGGATAATATGTGCAAACGCATCGAAAGCGAGGATTTTGAACTGGTGGCGGTCGCTATAATTACGGCGCGCCAGACCGGCGGGGAATTGACTTCGGTGCTGGAGCGTTTGGCATCGGTCATCCGTGAACGCCTCCGTATCCACCGCAAAGTCAGTGCCTTGACGGCGCAGGGACGGCTGCAGGCGATTGTGATCGGGATCATGCCTTTTGCCTTAATGTTTATGATGTCATATATTGTGCCGGACGCAATGGAATCATTTTTTGAATCCGTGATCGGCATTATCAGTTGTGTAGTAGCTGTAATACTGGTTATTGTCGGATTTTTGTCAATCAAAAAAATAACCTCAATCAAGGTATAAAGGGAGATAAAGCATGAATGTATTTATGTGGTCAATAACTCCCGCGGTCTGCGCGGGAATATCCGCCTGCCTTTTCCTGTTGATTGCTTTGAAAATGTTCCAGCAGATTACGATAGAAAAAGAAATGAGTAATGAAGTGCGCAGAAGTTTGCCGGTTTTGTTTAAACTTGCACTGCCGTTTATCGGAAATGTTCGTTTTATCGCCCGCAATTCAAGCTTTAAGGCGGCGCGTGAACATACTGAAAGACAATTATTGATGGCGGGATATGCTGATACGGTCAATGCGGTTGATTTTATTTCCATGCGGATTATGCTTGGCATATTAGGCGCGATTATATTGGTTATATGCCTTGTTCAGGAACGCATGATTATAGGATTGATCATGCAGGTTATACTGGTGATTTATCCGCCGGTATGGCTGCGCAAGGTTATTCAAAGCAGACATGCGGAAATACTCAGTGCTCTGCCTAATGTGCTTGACTTGTTGACTTTATCGGTTCAGGCCGGTAAAGATTTTCTGGCATCTTTGCGGGATATTATTAAACGGCGGAAAATGGACGCTTTGAATGAGGAATTGAGCCGTACTTTTCACGAAATCAAGCTGGGCAAAAAACGTTCGCAGGCATTGCGTGATTTGGCCACGAGGGTTGGACAACCGGATTTGTCGACAGTGCTTAACTCTATTATTCAGGCAGAGGAATTAGGAGTGAGTATTGGTGAACTGTTGACTATTCAAGGTGATATGCTTCGTGACAAACGTTTTGCCCGCGCGGAAAAACTGGCAGGAGAAGCACCGGTAAAGATAGTACTTCCGCTTGCCTTATTTATTTTTCCGGCGGTAGTTATTATTTTAGTCGTGCCGATTATACTCCAGGCGTTTAAAACTTTAATCTTTTAGGAATTTTTGAATGATTGTAAATTTAACAAATAAAAGGTATATTGCGCGGAACCCGTTTTTCGCGATAAATTTTTGCGATCGCCTGCGGGGGATGATTGGTAGAAAATTCCATATATCGGGTTTTGACGCAATGGTGTTTGGCGGATGTAACAGTATTCATACTTTTTTCATGAGCCAGAAGATAGATGTTCTTTTTCTTAATGCTGAAAACAAAGTGATTGGTGTGCGGAAAAATCTTGCGCGCTGGCTCATATGTGTACGTTGTCCGGGAGCTGTAAGCACAATTGAGCTGCCGGCGGGGGTTATTGAACACAGCGGTACTGAAATTGGCAATGTGATTAATGTTTCCGAAGAGATTGTTGCTGGTTTATCTACGCAGATAGCTAGAAAAAATATGGCTCAGGAAATGGAGTCGATAGTTCCTTTAAGGGAGAGTGGCAAATGAAAATATATTTTATAAACGGCTTACTGAAAGGTGAGCAGGTTGAATTGTTTGGCAAGGAAATGAGCATTGGTCGGGAAACTGACAATAATATCGTTATCGTGGCTGACGGCTTGTCGCGTTACCATGCTGAATTAATTAAACAGGATAACGGCAATTGGCTTATTAACGATTTAGGCAGCACCAATGGATGTAGAGTCAATAAAGAACTAATTGAAGGCGAAAGGCTGTTGAAAGAAGGCGATATTGTCGCCCTGGGAGATCAAAGTTTCCGAGTAGGCAGGAAAAAAACTAAAACCAAATCGAAACCTTCCGCGATTCCTGTTATACAGCCAGTTAAAGAAACACCAAAAGATAAAAAGGATAAAACTCCGGCGGTTAAAAAAATAGTATTTGAACCAATACCGAAAAAAACGGCGAAAGCTCCCGGAGCTGCTAAGAAAAGCAGTGGTCCAAAGCCGATAATTGAAACAGTGAAAAACGAAGTTGTTGTTGACAAAGCAAAACCTGAAGCTGAAAAATCACCGCTTGTAACGGCTAAGGAACTATCCGAAAGCGCGGCTAATATTTTTGGAGAACAAGCCAAAGCTCCCAAAGCTGATAAAAAAGATTTTGTGCCGACGGCCAAAAAACATCTTTTTAATATCATGTTTTATTTGATTCTCCTGGTAGGAGTTGTGGCTTTCGTCTTCTGGTTTTTGAGCACTAACAAGGAAATAAAAAAACAGAATATCGTTCCCGCGAGCAGAAATAAAAAAATTCCGCTCGTCCTGTATTATGTAAAAACTAAAATTACTAAAGGCAATGTTTTTAGATTCTCACTGCTGATTGAAAATAATATCGCCAAATTTACTATTGATGATTTGAAATCAGACAGGCATCACAATGAAACTATTAAGAATATTAAGCCGGAATTTATAAAAGCCATGAAATTAGCT
>DAOWBJ010000125.1 GCA_030634125.1 Victivallales bacterium | reverse complement strand
TGACTACATCATTTCACATTTAGCGATGTAGCCACGGCTGTCTCAGCCGTGTTTTCTGATGTAAACCCAAGGCTGGATAAGACTAATAAAACTGCGAACATTTAAGCTTTATTGAGTAGTAGTGATCAGGCGAATATATAATTTTCAATTAGCTTGAACAGCCATGAACGCCAGATTACAGCTTTACAAACGAACAAGAATGGGAAGAATACTGGGAAAAGAAAATGAATATTATCGGCAATGTCGTCATCGATATTGGAAACTATAATGTAAAATCACAGAACTTGGGACAATAACAAATAAAAACGCAAGAATATTTGAAAAGACATAAATTGATTATAGATTAAGCTTTAATTGATTTATTAAAAATGGAAATTTATATATGAAAAAATTATTTTTACTTTGCCTTGTTGTTTCAGGAATATTTCTCTTATCTGCCGGTTGTGCTTATTATGAACAGAACAGGAACATTGAAAGTTCTAAAAATCTCAGGATCAACATGACCAAGGCGCAGGTTTTAAAGGTCATGGGTGAGCCTGTCAAAGATCAGGATTACTCGTCTCCCAATGTCTGGTTTTATTACATAAACACTGAATGGCATGATGGTTATACAACAGAAGATGAATGTATGCCTTTAATTTTCAAGAAAGGGAAATTGACAGGCTGGGGTTGGGATTACTTCGAAAAAGCACGTATCCAGCATAAATACGCCAAGTAAAGACCTAAGAAATAATTTTATAGATGCTTATTATTTTCCAGCAGTTGAAAGAGTGGATTAGATAGTGTATGAAATTGCAATGCTTGCGGGCAATTGCCAGTTCTTCATCGAATTGTTTCTCAAAATTATTTTCACTGATAGAAGTTTTGTGACGCCGAAACCTGCTTAGATATTTCCTGAGATGAATTGGACGTGATTTTTGTGCCATATTCAACCACAATTCGTAATCCCACGCGGCTTTATATTCAGTATCCAAATCTCTTACTTCATTCCATAAGTCAAGCCTCCAGAAAGTCGATGGCTGATTGATGAAATTTTCGCACAAAAGGATATTCCAACTGTAAAAAAAACCGATTAAATTCTTATACAGTGTTACAAATTTACGGATTTCTTTGCCCTTGGAGTCCATGATATAACTTTTACCGTAAAGCCAGCGGCATCCGGGATATTTTTCAAACGCTTTAACGACCATATCCAAGGCTCCGGGCGTAAAGACATCATCGGCATTCAGCCAGCAGGCAATATCTCCAGTGGCTAACTCCATTCCGTAATTTATGGCATCTTGGGGAGACCCGTCTTTGCGGGAAATTATTTTGCAGGAATCTTTATATTCGTCAAGTATTTCCAAAGTCCGGTCAGTTGACTGACCGTCACAGATGATGTATTCCAACTCAAAATCACCTTTTTGAGACAGTACGCTTTCAACTGTTTCTCTGATGTATTTTTCGCCGTTACAAACAGCTGTAATTACTGATATTTTAGTCATTTCAACATTTCTCCCACGTCGGCGGCAACTGCCTCTTTTAATTCCTTTCCGAATTCCCCGGGCAAGCGCGCTTTTTCAGACATATCCAAAACCTCACGAAGTTTTTCCGCCAAGCGGTTCGGTTCGGATAGAGGATATATGTTTGGCAGAGGATGGTCAAGCAAATACTCCACCAGTTCCACTTGGTGGTTGTTGAAGTGTTCACCGAATTTTGATAATCGGGGAATCACTATTGTTTTTTTGCCGCGGTCATAACATTCCCGGACAGTACCTATTCCGGCATGGCAGACAACAAGCTCCGCATCATTTATCATTTGATTATATTCATCCGTCGGCATGAACTGTTTGTGCGGGAAAGAGAAAACCGCGTCATGCTTCGCCGCGCCCTGAAAAACCATTTCCCGCTGAATTTCAGCCGGAAGCCCCATTAGAACTTCAATCAAACGCTGAAAAGGCAGTTCGATAGTACCAACCGTTACAAAGAACATAAAAAACCTCCTTTGTAGACAGCTTTTTTGCCATATACTTTCAGCAGGGGCAGCCATTGCACATAGAAGCGGTCGGCCAGATAATAGACAAATCTGCCTGTATGGGATTTTGTCGTAACCTGCGCCGAACATTCAATATAAATTATTTTTGAGCGTAAAAAAAGTTTAGAAAAAATAATGTAGGGCAAGGCAATTTCCGCCCCGGTGCTGATTACGATATGCGGTCGGTATTTGAGAACTATGAACAGACCGATAATAAAACATTTCGCCGCGGCAAACGGCGAGTAGGTGAAAGAAGTCGTAACAAAGGTTTTCAGTGGACACTTACGCTCAGTCATTGTTACCAGTAATTCCTCAACACCCTCTACTTCCGGGCGGTATTGCAATATTTCGGTCAGGTGTCCACCGCCTGAAGCGACATATAATATTTTCTTGCGTTTTTTCATCTGTCCTTTTTCTTATTTTCATCTAATTTAGAAAGCCGTTCTTTGAGTAAAGCTAATTCCTGACTGAGCTTCTTGATTTTATCCACCTGCCCGGAAATGAGAACTGAAAATTGAATCAAAATAAGAATTACGGTTATTAGCAAAACTAAAAATAAAGTTGCGGGAGCATACTCAATTCCAATTAAATTCGAGACAAAACCAAGTCCCTGAACCCAGCATGCGAGGATAAAGAAAAGTATACTCATAATCCCCCAGATCAGGGCATAAGCTTCTTTAAGCTTTTTGCGGCGGATCAGTTCCAAAATAAAAAACATAAAGATCAAACTTCCGATAACAGAAATAATTTGTATTCTCATAAGCTGAAATCCTTTTCTTTTGGACGCAAAGCTACCATCAAAATAGCAAATCCGACTTTGAACATATAATATACCGCCTTAAGAGATGAAATCGAAGATACCCCCCCCTGACGTTCGCGCATTTCAGTAAAAATATCTTTGATGCGGAAGTTATTCTTTTTCATCAATACTATTTCTTCAGGTTCAGGATAGTCAAAACTCGGATAATAGCGTATCGCGAATTTTAAAGCCTTGCGGTTATAGGCGCGAAAGCCGGAGGTCGGGTCGGAAGAAGTATAACCGGAGACAGATTTTATTAGAAGCCGGAAAAATTTTATTCCAACCCTGCGCAGAGAAGTAGATTTAAAGCCTTTTTTGCTATCTTCAACGAAGCGGGAACCGACGACAAAATCAGCCTGGTCATTTTTCAGAACTTCTAAAAGGGCAGGAATGTAATCCGCTCTATGCTGCCCGTCTCCATCAAGCTTCAAAGCAAAATCAAAATTGTTTTCACAGGCATATCTGAAGCCGGTTTGAACTGCCGCCCCGACTCCCAAATTGCAGGGTAAATCTAAAATCACAGCTCGTCCGTCAGCTTGCAGCTTAGCAAAAGTTTCGTCTGTGGAACAGTCATTAACGACAATTGCCTGCCAGTCTTCATTTTTCGGAGTGTTGTTTAGGATATCATCAATTACATTGACAATATTGTCCTGTTCATTAAAACACGGAATAATAACAGCTACTTTTATCTTCATTTCCGCCCTCCCTTTAATTTTGCAAAAATGAGTACTTCCGGGTGATGCTGTTCCAATAACTTGAATTCTTTTTGCTGCTTGAGGATTTCTATTGCTTCGTGCTGGTCGCTCTCAAGCACTACAAAATCAGCTTCTTTGATTTCGGGCAGTTGTTCGGTGAATTGAATTTTATTGTCAGAAATATTCATCCAGACAGCATCCGCCCAAAGCGGGTATTGCGGCTGGGTGGCGGCGACAATTATCCGGGACTTTGAAGTACAGAATTCAGCTTTGTTGGCTTTTATCCAAAACCCGGTTTTGTATTCATAGTCATATTTGTGTTTAATCGCTTTTTTCGCGCCGTTTACTATCTGCAATACAGCTACCGCGCTCAAGGCTATCACAAGCACAGGCTTTAAAAACTTTTTATAAGAGAAAGAGAGTAAAATATCCCATAAAAATCTTATGCCGATAAAGGTAAACGGTAAAAGCATAATTAAGGTTATGGTATAATATCTGACGCTGTTGGAAATAGTTATAAGCACCGCTGTATTTATAACAATAATCGAAAACAGCATGAAAGCTTCCGCTCTGTCTTTTTTCTTTTTCCACCACAGATAAATTCCCAGTAAAGCTAAAAGCAGGTATGGTGTATAAGCTCCGCGCGTGAAACATTCCACACCCTGCCAGGTTTTTGCCCAGCCTCGTTTGGATTTGGTATCCGGCATAATGGTTTTTCTTTCTGCTACAATGTTAAGCTTATTTTTATAATCCATCCGGGTAAAGGGCAGTGCCATACATACATACTTAGCCTGACGTATATCCAGAATCGGCACACCGATAAGCTTGTAACTTTGATACAAACGCGGGGACACGCAGATGAAAAACATTATTGTTATGACCAGGCAGTGCAGAAAAATCCGAATTAAACGTTTTTTGAGTTCAACTTTTTTATCTATGAAAATAAAATACGCGTACCATAACACCAGAAGAGGTAAGAATATTATCGTTTCAGCACGAGCCAAAGCCAAACCGGCTAAAACTATTCCCAGCAATAAAGTATTGATCCATTTCAGGCGTTTGATTGAAGCCAATATTAATGCTATTGCCGCAAGAATAAAGAAGTTTTTAGCAGGATTAAGCAGCCCGGTACAACTGAAACGAATTATTTTAGGCGCGACCACATACAACATGCAGCCCCAGGCGGCGTAATCTTCACGTTTCAAAAAATACTTAAGGATATAATAGAGAACGGGAATAGAAGCGATATAAAACAAGCATGAAATCACGACTAAAGCTCTAAAAGGTTCTAAGCCCATGGAACTCAAAATTCCAGCCAGGGTCGTACTTAAGATTGGCAGATTAAGCGCGAAAGCGTTATTCCATTCCCCCTCGCCAAAAGCTCTTGTCATTAGAGCGTAACATGACGCGATATCGTCATATACGTCAAAACAAAAGAAGATATGCAGGACGCTTATCAAGCACGCTAAAATAATTGTCCATATTAATATTCTATTCTTTTTGAGCATAAAAATCATCTTTCTTTTCTAAAATTATTAGTTTACTGTTACTGCTCTTTTGTGATTTTTCAAGCAATGAAACAATCATATATAAACCCCTTGAAAGTGATACTTATCTGCCTTTGGAATTTGCATAACAAAATTCATAAATTTTTGCAAGTGCCGAAGCAATATATTTAGGCCATAAACGCTGAAATATTATTTTATCTTCATTTTGACGACGATTTTCATTTAGTCCCGTTGACGTTTCACTTTCACTGGAAATGCGGTGCTGCATTAAAGATTTTGGAACAAAATTGAATCCCCCTTCTTTTTCAGATAATTCCAGCCACGCGTTCCAATCAAGATTTATGGTATATTCTGAACTGAAATGGAAATCTTTAAGCATATCCAAATTATAAGTAACGCTGGGACAGCAAACAGGACATCCCAGTCTAAGAATAATTTTTTTGACCAAAGTGCTTTGCCAGTTATGTTTCAGATAGAACGGCAAAAGCAGTATTCTTTTTACAATAAGATATAGAAGCCAGAACCTGCTGGAATTGTCTTTTAACTCTTTATAATCACAAAAAGCAATAAAGTTTTGTGGAAGTTTCTTTATCGCTTTCAACATCTTTTCAGTATATTCAGGAAAGTAAATGTCATCCTGATGAGCCAGGGTACAGTATTGGGTTTCGCAGGATTCCAAGGCAAAATTCCAATCACTGGCAATTCCGGGAGCTTGCTTGCTAACTATGACTGGAATTTTATACTTAGGATCCACTCAAAAATAACTTGGATTTTCAAATTGCTTTCTGTAATACATTTTCCTGTGGGGAAATTGTGTAATTCCATGAGCTATTAATTTTATGTCTTAAAATGTTAAGCTTATCAAGATCTTCTTTTTCGGCTTT
>DAOWBJ010000086.1 GCA_030634125.1 Victivallales bacterium | reverse complement strand
TAAGGCTAAGGTTTTTCGATAAACTTCGCATCTAGTGTTAATATCATATTTTTATTTTCTGACTACATTTTCGCAAAAAAAACGAGCTCAACTAAGCTCAAAAAAATCCAGTAATATCCGTATAAAGCTGTACAAAAGTATGGTTGGTATGAATAAAGATGTTACTAGCCTGCAAATAATGTTTTCTGGTTCTTGAGATAGTTAGAATTAGTTCTTTTTACTTTTCTCTTCCTTTTCTGGCATCTCTGGCGGTTATTTTGTCGGCTTTGGCAGTAATTGCTTTGATTAATGAATTGTCCCTGTAAAATTTTTCGCCGGCATGAGAACAATAAATTTCCCGGAAATGCCGTATATCCATGTCCGAAACATATGGGCGCGCGGCAAAAAGTAGTTGCCCCAAATCTTTTACACGCCAGCGTTTACTTAAATTTTTCTGCATAATTAAACGCTGCAGGTCTATTAAATAGATTTTATCATCTTCGCTTTCGCGTACAAACATGTGAACCAGATAAAAATCCTGGTGCGCGAAGCCGGCGGCATGCATACGCCCGGCAATAGTCGCTATTTTTTCTATTAAAGCTAATTTGCGGGATTGATCTTCCGGGCTGAAATTTTTGAATAACTCCGCCGCTTTCACATAATCAGTAATCCCCAGGGTCAAATTGCAGGTACGCCCCTTTCCTAAATCAGCTACAGCCATCGGAATCATCGTATCCAGCCCGGCGTTGTGGAAAGCGCAAAGCGCGTTCCATTCATGAAGTGCGTCAAAACTGCGGAATTTAAGTGAAAATGCCTGTTTAAATTTTTCTTTTGCAGGGATTTTTGTATAACGTTTGATGTAAACTTCCAGTTTATTGCCGTCGGGAGTGTTCAGGAATGCTCTTTCTGTACCGCGCTGCTCAAGGATTTTCTTTACGGCTTCGCCTTCAATATTCCAGAGTCCTGAGGCGGAATCTATGGCGTTGAATTTTAACAGTTCGATAAAATCCGCGTTTACTGTAAGTTTGTTGTTGTCTAATGATTCGGTTTTGAAATTCATGTTTTTTCAGTCTTCGCCGGCGCTAATTTATCCTGATGAACCTTTTCGAATATTTTTTCAAGATCAGAAATATGTTTTTCCCATGTATAATTTTTGCTTGCGGCCAATGCTTTTTTCGCGAACTTTTTGTGTTCACCCGGCGGCAGCTTCATGTAAGCTTTAAGAATAGATGTCATCCGATCAATTTTTTCCGCCGATTTTACCAGAAATCCATTTTTGTTATCCGTGATTAGTTCCGCGGCTCCAACCATCCTGGTTGTCAAAACGGGAATTCCGCAGGCGCAAGCTTCAAGAATTACATTGCCGAAAGTTTCGTAATGACTTGGATACAATAATAAATCAGAGGCTATGTAATAATCACGCATTTTCGATTGTTTGCCGGCAAAAACCAGATTTTCGGTAACATTAAGTTTTTCCGCCAATTCCAGAAAACGTTTAGGTTTGCCTTTGCCAACCACCAGCAAAGTAACATGTTTGCGCGTTTCTTCATTCAAACCGGCGATTGCGCGGATAGCTTCACTCAGACCTTTTATTTTAAAATTAGCAGCCACAAAAATACAGACGAAGCGGTCTGATAAATGTAATTTTTTCTTTACTTCCTCTTTTTCGCCTTCTTCAGCGGGGAAATATACATTTTTATCAATTCCGTTTGAGACCAGAGAAATTTTTTCTTCGGGATAATCAAAACGCTTAATTACTTGTTCTTTAAGCAGTTGAGAATTAACTATTATATGGCGCATGTTTCCGGGGTGAATCGTTTTTCTTTCCAGGCTCAAAATAGAGAAGTGTCGCGGATTAAGTCTCGCCAGGGATGAGTATCCTATCGGCAGCCATTCATAATGAAGCTGTTCGGTTACTCTAAAAATATCAGCGGGGAAAGTACGGCACATTGTATAAATAATATCAAATTTCTCGCGGCAATTATCCTTATTAAGAATATTTTGCACTTGTCTGTGAAATGATGTTGTTTTGCTAAGTCCGGTTCCGCGCGGAACCTTGTGCCATTTAAGTTTATCTGATTCTTCGCCACTGAATTTTTCAGAAAAAACAGTAATTTTATGCCCTTTGGCAGTAAAATGATCGACAAATTTCTCGGCTACTTTTTCAGCACCGCCGCGCCCGGGCGAATATCTGTTTCTGATTAAAGCTATTTTCATAACTATCCCTTTGTTTTCCACTTCCGCTGCCGCGCTGCTTCATAAAGCAAAATAGTCGCGGCAGTCGCGACGTTCAAGGAATCAATTTTTCCCAGCATGGGAATTTTAATTCCAGTATCAGCATTATCAAGCCATTGTTTTGACAGACCATGCTGTTCCGTACCAACAACAATCGCTACCGATTCAGTCATATCCACATCGGTATAAATCAAATCCGTATGCGGAGTCGCCGCTAAGGATTTTATCTTGTTTTCTTTCAGCCACTGTATGGTCTCTTCAATACCTGCCTCCGCCATCGGGACTGAAAATAAAGCACCGGTACTTGCCCTGATAACATTCGGATTATAAATGTCGGTACATTTATTACAAATTATCAAACCATCGACCCCCGCCGCGTCCGCGGAACGAAGTATCGAACCGAGGTTGCCGGGCTTCTCAACTGCTTCTGCTATAATATACAGGCTGTTCGGCTTATGCGCAAGTTTTGAAAGCTCGTGCCGTCGCATTCTTGCAACCGCAATCAAGCCTTCAGGGCGGTCGCGGTAAGTCATTTTAGTCATCAAATGAGCAGGAACTTCCGCTATCTTAGCACCTGCCTCTGCCAGTTTATCAAGTAACGTGAATTCATTTTCGCCGAGGAACATTTCACGGCAGAAAAAGACTTCTATTATCTCCATTCCGTATTTGTTCCCGCGTGAAAGCTCGCGATAACCTTCAAGGAGAGTCAGCCGCTCCTTCTCTCTGGTTCGGCGATTCCGCAAAGCACAAACATGCTTAACAGCAGGATTCTTTGTACTGCTTATTTGCAACATAGTATCCTTTTGAGTAAAATTATTTTAAGCGCATGGTTGATATTGGACATTTTGTTTGTAGCTTTCAGCTTGAGTTTTTAATATCCCAGATGATGGTATCTGAACTAAAATCCTGTTCATTTGGCCACATGATACCATGATGAGCAGGGCGAACCAGGCGAAAATACGAGTTAGTGGTGAGCTCTTTAAAAGCACTACCTTTTAAATATGGTTTCCCATACAATCTTCCTGAAATGCCGCTACTGGTAAGCACATCAATCTTAAAGCCTTCAAGAGGAGTTGCTTTTAAAATAGTATCCATAGTAATTACACTTCCTTAATTATCTTAGCGGGTCGATTTTGAAAACAGGTTCACCAGCAACTGCTAATTTCCAGTCTGCTAATAAATCTTCTCTATGAATTTCTATCCAGGCTTGAACCAATTTCATTTTGGAACGTGGCAAATTCCCAGATAAAATAGAGCCGTCATCAATAGCAATTGTAGTTTGGTATTCTCCATATTCGGCGTGAATATGTGGACAACTATGCTTTTTGTTGTCATAAAAATACATCAAAATAAGGATGCCGTAAAACATTGAAATTGTAGGCATTGCGATCTCCTGTATATGTTTTATCTAGTACATAATTTATCATCAATTTGTGAATTAGGCAAGTTTTTATTTACGTTAATTAATATTTACTGCAAATGCATTGATTTCAGAGAGCCGGGATCGGTAGTTGTCTCGATTGCTTCCATGCGGTCGGTCAGTCCCCAGCGCCGGGAAACGGGCCAGAATATAAACAAAGCCTTGCCGACAATATTTTTGCGTGCCACTGTACCCCAGTAGCGACTGTCCAAGCTGTTGCGCGAATTATCGCCCATCATAAAATATGAGTCAGGCGGAACTACAAATCCATCATCGGACAAATCATTTTCGAGAGCGACATTCCAATGTCCGTGGTATCCGCCTTTATTGCTATATAATTTTTCGAATTTTGGCGAAAATTCAGTAATTTTTTTAAACTCAGTTTTTCCTTCAGGGCGGACATAAATCATATTGTTCATTATTTTCAGGGTATCGCCCGGCAAGCCTGCCAGGCGCTTGATATAGTAGTAACCGTTTTTAGCCAGAGCCCTGCCGTTATGATAGATGTTCTCGGTATTGAAAACCACAATGTCACCACGGTTCAAGCCGACCAGCAAATGCGAGAAACGATCAACAAACAAATGGTCTCCTGACGATAACCAGCCATTACATAATTCCTGACCTGCTTTATAATTCAAATCATTGTTTAAACCAGTATATTCAATAACCTTAGACACTTCACCCGGCAAACTGTAATTCTCTTCTCCAATAATAAATGAAGTGTACGGCAATATCCAGTAACGCATGCTTGTCTTGAAAGCATATTCCTCAAGCATTCCGTCTTTCTCAATTTTCAGCTTCGCGCGTTCACAGGAAAACAATATATAATCCAGAGGAGCTGAAACTTTTCCGAGCAGAGGATTCACTTTGCCGTCTTTTGCTATGTAATGGATACCGAACAAAGTCGGCTGCATGCTGCTGGTCGGGATTTTGAAGGGCTGCAGGAATAAACCGCGAATCCCGAATGCCACCGCTACAGCCACCGCGAGAACATCAAGATATTCCCGGATCCAGGCGTGTTTCGACGGCGGCAGGATTTTCCCGTATGAACGATTGCACTCATTAATGGTTTTTTCCATTAGCTCAATCGAATTAATATCGCAGTTTTCAGGTGCTTTTTCAATTTCCAGCAAGAGCTTTTTCTGTTCGTCGCTAAGGATATCGTCATCAACAATCAAGGTATGTCTGGCATGAACCTTGAGTTTTTTTAACTCTTTGCGCAATTTATGTTTTTTAGAAAAAATCATTTTTTATATCCTTGGGATTAATCATTATCCGAAGATTTTAGTACTGCCACAAAAGCTTCCTGGGGAATGCTTACGCTGCCGACCTGTTTCATGCGTTTTTTACCAGCTTTCTGCTTCTCCAGCAACTTACGTTTTCGGGTAATATCACCGCCGTAACACTTCGCCAGAACGTTTTTACGCAGCTGGCGAATAGTTTCGCGGGCGATAATTTGACCGCCGATAGCGGCTTGAATCGCGATTTGGAACATTTGCTGAGGAATAACTTCTTTGAGGCGTTTAACCAGTATTTTACCACGATAATGGGCGTGATCAACGTGTACGATTGATGAAAACGCGTCAACGGTTTCACCATTAACCAGGATTTCAAGTTTAGCCAGCTTGGCGGCACTGTAACCGGCCGGTTCATAATCCATGCTGCCGTAACCGCGGGTTATGGATTTGAGTTTATCATGAAAATCAATCAAAATTTCATGCATCGGCAGGGTTGCGGTGATAATTACGTGTTTGCCGTCCACCGAATCCGTATGGGTAACAAGTCCGCGCTTGTTCATGATTAAATTCATCACATCGCCGATATAATCGTTAGGCAGCATGATTTTTGTTTTAATAAGCGGTTCTTCGAGGCGCTCGACTTCCGCGAGATCGGGTAAATGAACAGGATTATCAACCTCGACAATCTTACCGCTTTTCAGGTAGACATGATAAATCACACTCGGATAGGTCGCGATAATATCCATATTGTATTCACGACGCAGACGCTCCTGAATGATTTCCATGTGCAGCAGCCCCAGAAAACCGCAGCGAAAACCGAAACCCAGCGCGACAGATGATTCCGCCTGATACTGAAACGCGGCGTCATTGAGCTGTAATTTGCCCATGCTCAGTTTCAATTGCCCGTAATCCGCTGTGTCAATCGGATAAATTCCGCTGAAAACCATCGGGTGAATTTCTTTAAAGCCGGGCATCGCTTTTTTGCAGGGGTTTTTTACGTCGGTAATCGTATCGCCGATTTTGGTGTCGGAAGAACTTTTAATATTTGGAATAATATAGCCTACCGAACCAGAGCAAAGCATGTCCTCGGCGGTCATGTTCGGGGTAAAACAACCGACTTCTTTGATTTCACATTCAAGCTTGTTGTTAAATAACCTGATTTTAGTACCACGTTTAAATTTACCTCTCATCATGCGCACATAAATAACCACGCCGCGGTAAGCGTCATAGGTAGAATCAAAGATCAAAGCCGCTGAGCCATCAAATTCTGGTTTTGAAGGCGGCGGAATCCTGTTGACGACCGCTTCCATAATTTCTTCGATCCCAATTCCTTCCTTGGCGCTGCACAGCAAAGCTTCTTCGCGTGGAATCGCTAAAACTTCTTCCATCTGCTCGTAACACATTTCCAAATCGGTCGCGGGCAGGTCAATTTTGTTAATAACCGGAATAACCAGCAAATCCAACTGAAACGCCAGATTAACATTAGCCACGGTTTGAGCCTGAACGCCTTGAGTGGCGTCAACCATCAGCAAAGCACCCTCGCAGGCACCGAGAGAACGGCTTACTTCATAGGTGAAATCCACATGTCCGGGGGTGTCGATCAAATTAAATTCATAATCAACACCATCTTTAGCTTTGTAAGTCATCCGCACAGGGTGGGATTTAATAGTAATTCCGCGTTCGCGTTCCAGTTCCATATCATCAAGCAACTGCTCCTGGGAATCACGTTCAGACACAGTCTGCGTCAATTCCATCAAACGATCCGCCAAAGTAGACTTACCGTGATCAATATGCGCTATTATTGAAAAATTCCGTATTTTCTTAAGTTCTGCCATAAAGTTCCGCTATTATATAAGCACAAATGCTTTAAGTGTTTTTGTTATAAGTACAATCAAGCATTCAATATAGCACAAGTTTTATTTTTTTCGACCTAATCAATAAAAAATAGAAATGATAAAAATCATATAGCTTTTATTTGTAAATCATCTCTTGACCACTTATCATAATATATCAATAGTCGTTTTTAGCAACTTTCAGGTGTTATTATGGGAAATAATATTCAAAGATTAAATAAAAATAATGTT
>DAOWBJ010000240.1 GCA_030634125.1 Victivallales bacterium | reverse complement strand
GTGTTTCTTGATGAGGGTGGAAATTTTGATTTTTCAGAAAAGGGCACAAAGTATTTTACAATAACAAGCGTCCTGAAATACAGACCTTTCAGTACTTTCTCGAAGTTGACATCTCTTAGATATGATTTAATTGAGAATGGTTTGGACATTCAGTATTTTCACGCATCGGAAAATAAACAAGCTGTAAGAAATAAGGTATTTGATATAATCGAAAATGATATGGGTCGCTTCATTGTCGATAGTGTAATTGTAGAAAAACGAAAAACAGGCTACGCCCTTCAAGAGTCAAGACTTTTTTATCCGAAAATGCTTGGCTATCTTCTAAAACACGTCGTTAGACAGTTAGACTTTAAAGAAGTCAGTGAAATAATCGTAATAACGGATCGTCTTCCTGTGTCGAAAAATTATAAAAATTTTGCAAAATCGGTAAAAATGACACTGAAAGAAATGTTGCCGGAAGATGTCTCATATAAAATCCTTCATCACGATTCTAAATCCGCAAGTGGACTGCAAATAGCCGACTATTTCAATTGGGCAATTTTTAGAAAATGGGAAAGAGATGATATGCGGAGCTTTAATATTGTAAAAAAGGCAATAAGAAGTCAATTCGATATATTCAAAACAGGAGTAAGATATTATTATTGAAGCTGAAGAAAAATTTGACCGCCTCGACTACCTCAAAAGAGGAGAATTCCCAGAATTCTTGTCATCAAGGCGGAACCTTTATCCTTCGGTATTATACTACTATTATAATAGTAAATGTCAACTTAGCAAGCAAAATTTAAAATAATTTAAAATAATTTAAATTATAGAGAGTAATAATTATGAATAGAGTAGCTAATATTATATCCAACAGGTTGAGTCTTCGCCGCCCACAGCGGGAGAGCCTTGACATACTTACACAGCTCACAGGCATGTTGACTATGGAAAAAGGCGGTGACCTTGCCGGAGAACTTGAAAAAGTCCGAAAAACTTATCCAACCTGTACAGATTTTGAACGCGCCTTTCCCTCGGTCGCGTTTGGAATAGCTACAGGAGTAGGCAAAACCCGTTTAATGGGTGCTTTTATTACTTATTTGTATCTTGAGCACGGTATCAAAAACTTTTTCGTCATGGCTCCGAACCTGACGATTTACAATAAACTCATTGAAGACTTTTCCAATCCGAATCATCCGAAGTATGTGTTTAAGGGGATCGGTGAGTTCGCTCAAAAACTGCCCCGTATTATAACAGGTGACAATTATGCGTCACAGACAGATCTTGATTTTTATTCAGACGTCAGTATAAATGTTTTCAATATTTCTAAATTGAACGCGGAAACCAGAAGCGGTAATGAACCAAGAATAAAGAGATTGTCCGAATGTCTGGGTGAGTCTTATTTTAACTATCTTGCCAATCTTGAAGATCTGGTACTGCTGATGGATGAATCACATCATTATCGCGCGGCAAGAGGGATGACTGTTATTAATGAATTGAATCCAATTCTCGGACTGGAATTAACGGCTACTCCTAAAACCGAACAAGCAGGTAAAAGCGTAGCGTTCAAAAACGTTGTTTACGAATATTCTCTGGCAAAGGCTATAAAGGATGGTTTTGTCAAACAGCCCGCGGTTGCCACCAGAAAAGATTTTGACCCTGAACAGTATCGCAATGTCCCGGAAGAATTAGACAGAATAAAACTCGAAGACGGTATCCGTATCCATGAGGCTACAAAAGTGGCGTTGGAAATCTATTCCAGAAATAATAAAGCAAGCCGCGTAAAACCATTTGTCCTGGTAGTAGCCAAGAATACTGCTCACGCCGGTGATTTGAAGAAAATGATTGTTTCTGATGGTTTTTTTGATGCTTATTACGCCGATAAGGTAATGGAAATACATTCCAGCCAGCACGGTGCGGAAAAAGAGGAAAACATTGAGCAATTGCTTTCTCTTGAGAATCCTGACAATAAAATTGAAATCGTAATTCACGTTAATATGTTGAAAGAAGGCTGGGACGTAAATAACCTTTATACTATTATTCCATTGCGAACATCAGCCTCTGAAACTTTGACCGAGCAGACTATTGGGCGCGGCTTGAGATTGCCCTATGGTACTACAACTGGAGACGCGAAGGTTGATATGCTGACAATTGTTTCCCATGACAAATTTCAGGCAATTATCGATAAAGCCAATGAGGCCGATTCAATCATCCGGAAGGAAAACGTGATTGTTATCAATGAAGAGGAGCTCAAAAAGACCAGGGAAGTTGTTTCCGTACCTTCAAAGCTGGAAGAACATATTGAAAAAGAAGCAAAAATAGTTGAACAGATTGAAGATACAGAAAAAAGACAGCAGGCTCATAATACGCTTCAAGCCAAAAAAGAAGTTCTGAAAGTTCTTCCGGTTATGAATACAGAAGTTAGTTCATTAAAAGATTTGCGTTTGCCTGAAATCAAAAAAATTGCCATCGAAAAAATCAGAAAGAATGTTGAAGGAACTGACTTATTCGCGGATCAGATTATTAAAGAATCTGAATTTATATATGATGAAGTGGCTGAGGAGTTTGACTGCGGTATTATCGCGATTCCTGAAATACCCGCTCCGCCGGGCGACGAAATGAGTACAGGATTTAATGATTTTGATTTGAATACTGAGAAGCTTAGTTATCAGCCGGTATCTGAAGAAATAATGCGGAAAAATTTGGCGGATAATACAGTTGACAGCATTATCGGTCGAGGACGCATAAGTGAGGATAGTCTTGAAAATCTTATAATAAATGAATTGAAAAACTATCCAGAGATAGATTATGATGAACAAGCGGAACTGCTTTTTAAATTAGCGACACAGGCAATTGATAAATTTGAATCCTATTTGAATGAAGACGATATTCAGAATGCCGTTCAACACTACAGGAGGGATATTGCCAAATTTATTTATAATCAGATGATGGAGAATTTTTATTGTAAAGTGATGAAATATCAGGACGCTGAAGTAAGGCCATTTGTAGGAATAGAGGAACATAATTTCTCAAAATATAACGAAGATGGTATTTGTTTTTTCCGTGATACAATCAATCCGATTGGAGCCATACCGTCAAAAGTGTTCGGAGGATTTGAAAAATCCTGCCACAGCAAATATAAATTTGATTCCAGGACAGAAAAGAATTTTGCAATCATTCTGGAGGATGATAAAGCTGTATTGAAGTGGTTGCGCCCCGCTCATAATCAATTTAATATTTACTGGAATCATAATTCCAGCAGATATGAACCGGATTTTGTAGTTGAAACTGATGAGTGCATATATCTGATTGAAACCAAAAAGGAAGGTGATATTGATGCAGGCGATGTTCAGGAGAAAACGCAGGCAGCGTTGGAATACTGCGCAAAAGCGACTCGTTACACAACTCAAAATAATGGAAAACCCTGGAAATATATTTTAATTCCACATACTGCGGTAATGCACAATAGCGGATTTGATATGCTAAGTAATCAATATGAAGTAAGGCGGGATGATTAAAATTCCCTGCTCTTTCGTATTTTTCGTGGTTAAAAAGTCGTATTTGTACTAAACTTTTAGTACGAGCTGATTTGAAAACTTTCTCACTAGCGATATAGTATCTTTCTTTTGATATTCCTGGCAAAATGGTTTTTAAGGGAATATAATAATAGAGGGTATGATAAATTATTTGAATCTATATAATAAAAGGTGAAGTTATGTCTATAGAACTTTCTTATGTGTTGGTAACACCTTACAGTTTGAAGAAATCTCGAACCGGAGGAAT
>DAOWBJ010000139.1 GCA_030634125.1 Victivallales bacterium | reverse complement strand
CTATTCAATTTTCAAACAACTTTTTTCTGTTTTTTTCAAACACAGACTTTTAAAATAACTTAAGTTCTATTTTTTACAAATCTAATTGTAATTTTTTTTCAAACTTTTTTAATACCTTTTAATCAGCCTCGTTTTCGCTTCACGGTTCAGTGAGCAAAAACAGCCCTTAAGATACAGACGAATAAATCATTTACAAACCGAATGTGCAAAAAAAGTGGAAATTTCCAGTTTGCTCCAAGCTCAAACATCACTAACTAGCCAAAAGCCAGGCACTTAAGCTTTTTCTTAAAAAGAGAAACTTTTTTTAAGAAAAAGCAAAATTAAGGCTCCAGAATAGTAACTGAGAGAAAAATTCAATGTTTTTTCCTTATCTGAGCGACTTAGGGTTGACAGTTTGAATTCATACATTATTGTAACTATTTAAACAGGAATGGTGGTTTCTAATGATTAAAGGCAGAAGTTCAAATCGTGAAATTGAAGTACTAAATCAAATCAGTCATGTTATTGTGCGTCAGAAAAACGTTTCTTTGTTGTTAAAGGAAGTTCTGGATATTTTTTATCGGGAAATAGGTTTACAGCGCGGAACCGTAACGCTTCGTCGCGGAAAAGCTATGTATATTGAAGCTTCTCACGGTTTAAACGATGCCGAGATTAAGCGTGGCAAGTATGATCTTGGAGAAGGAGTTACCGGGCGTGTGGCTCAAATTGCCAAACCCATCATTATCCCTGAAATATCCGATGACCCTAATTTTCTTGACCGGACACAATCCCGTTCCGACCTGCAGGGAATTGCTTTTCTTTGCGTTCCTATCATTTATGAGGGAGAAGTTATCGGTACAATGAGCATGGACCGCAAAAAGGGTCCCAACACCGATTTGGAAAAGGATTTTAATTTACTGGAAACTGTGGCTAATATTCTGGCTGACGCAGTTTCAATTATATTTATAGAAAAAGAAGAACGTGATCGCCTGCTCGAAGAAAATCGTCTTTTAAAGCTCGAATTGGATGAAAACCCACGACCAACTAATATTATAGGTAACTGCAGTAAAATGCGGGAAATCTATTTAATGATTTCTCAAGTTGCCGACAGCATGGCCACGGTTTTGATTCGCGGCGGTTCCGGTACCGGTAAAGAACTGGTAGCCCGCGCGCTTCACCGGGGCAGTTCAAGGCGCTCCAATCCTTTTGTCATAGTGAATTGCGCCGCTCTCCCTGAAAATCTCATTGAGAGTGAGCTTTTTGGACATGAAAAAGGCTCATTCACCGGAGCGACCAATCGCCGTGTCGGCAGAATTGAAGCCGCGCATACCGGAACTATCTTTTTAGATGAGATAGGGGATTTGCGTCCTCCGATGCAGGTTAAATTATTACGTTTTCTACAGGAAAGAACTTTTCAACGCATCGGCAGTAATCAGGAACATAAAGTTGATGTCCGTGTCCTGGCCGCGACCAGCGTAAATCTTGAAAACATGATAGGTGCCGGAGACTTTCGTGAAGACTTGTACTACCGCTTAAATGTTTTCCCGATTGCCCTGCCGGAATTAAAGGACCGGCGTTCAGACATAATGTTGCTGGCTGACAATTTTCTAGCTAAATATAACGAACTTTACAAAAAGTCAATCAAGCGTTTTTCCACGCCGGCGATCAACGCTATGATGACCTATGCTTGGCCGGGCAATGTTCGCGAGCTGGAAAGTTGCATTGAAAGGGCGATTTTAACGTCAGCTGATGATACCATTCATATTTACAATCTGCCGCCGACTCTGACTCTGCAAGCTGATCAGAAATTTCCCAGTACTGTCCATTACGCTAAAATGGATGCGGATTTTGCTACTTTAGTGAGTTCATTTGAACGTGAATTAATTATTGACGCGCTCAAGCTGAAACTCGGAAATGTTGCCGCTGCCGCACGCCAACTGGAGCTTACGCCGCGCATTCTCCACTACAAGATAGAACAATTAAATATTGATTTAAGTATATATAAATCGTAATTTTACGCTTTCGGGATTGGCGGAGGTGCCGTACCGAACAAATCTTTCAGATCTTCTCTGGTTGAAGCTTTTTCCCATGCGGTCATTCCTTCCATCCATACCAGAGAGTCTGCGGTGAATCCTTTCGACGCTATTTTTTCTTTGAGCTCGTTTGTCGTAAAAGGACCGGTTTGCGTGCCGTCAACTGCGACAAAATATTTATTTTCACCGGGAATTTGCGGAGGGGCTTGTGAAGCCGGCTGTTCCTTCTGATGCAGGGCGTTGCTTACACCTCCAGCCATTTGAGCCCCCATCATCATTCCCATCATATTGCCTGATCCGCCTTCATTCTGGGCGGCATCACGCAAAGCGTTGGCGGCTTGATATTGAGAGAAATTATTGAGATTACCCAAAGCTCCCATTGAAGAACGTTGATCCATTGCTTTCTGGACTTCTTCCGGCAGAGAGATGTTTTCGAGAGCAAAACTTAGGAGATCAAGCCCCAGGCGCTGGAAATTTTCTTTAAGTTTTTCAATCATAAATTCGCTTATTTCGTCGTATTTAGCGGCGAGGTCAAGTGCTGGAATTTTGTGTTCGCCAATACAGTCCGAAAAAGATGAAATGACTTTGATTCGGATTTGGTCCTCAATAGTATCGCAGTCAAAATCACTTTGAGCACCAACAAAACGAGTAATCATTTCTTCCGTAATGCCGACTTTGTAGGAATAATTGCCTCGAGCACGCAGGCGGACGATTCCAAAATCCGCGTCCCGAAGCATAACCGGATTGGGAGTTCCCCATTTGCGGTCTAATTGTTCAGTGGTTTTGATGAAATAAACTTCCGCCTTAAAAGGTGAATCAAAACCATATTTCCAGCTTTTGAGAGTTGTTAAAATTGGAATATTCTGAGTAGTTAAAGTGTAAGTGCCGGGTTCAAAAGCATCAGCTATTTGCCCCTCGTTGACAAAAACCGCGCGCTGCCCGGGTCTGACAACCAGTTTCGCCTTCATTTTAATTTCGTTATCATGGCGGTCAAAACGATGCACTAAAATACCTGCTTCCATTTCCGGCCATTCAATGATATCAATAAATTCATTTCTCAGCGTGTTAAATAAGCCCATAAGATTCTCCTGATTTTAAATTTTTAAAAAAAACAAAAATATATTCCCGGTATAATAAATATAATTATTAAAATAACCAGTACAATCTGATTTCTAGTAAAATCAGCACTTTTCTTTTTGGGTGATTTCCCCGAAAGTTTAAAAAAACCTTTTGTATGAATATAACGTTTAACCAGTTTGCTTTGTTTTTTTCTGGTTTTCTTTTTTTTCCGCGCAAACATTCTATCCGCCCCAGGTAATTATAATTGACCACGCGATAATACAGCATCCGACGATAAGCCCTATAATTAAAGGTAAAGCAAAATATAAACCCATTTTGAACATTTGTATTTGATGAAGAGAGTTTAATTCCGGCAGCAGTGAAATCTGTGGTGAATTTGTATTAATAACGGGACTTGCTTCATCTCTTCTGCGTGCGCGAGCGGCTTTGGCACTAAAAAATTCTACACGCAATTGTTCCAGCCGCGTCAAGGCCTCTGAATGTTCTTCAGCTTCTATTTCCTTGGGTAAATCCGCAAATTTTTCAATTAATTTTTCAAATCTTTCATGAGCTGTTTCGCATTTATTCAAGTCCTGTTTTTCAATATCAATTTGAGCCTCAAGCGCGGCTAACTGCTGATTCAGGCGAATATCAAGGTCATCTCTTATTTGATGATACGTTTGTACTTGTTGTTCTTGAATGGAAAGATTTTTATCAACATCAGGAGTTATATAAGACGCGGAAATATCGGCATCACCTTTGAGTGCTTTAAGCTGTTCGTCGACATATTTATGACGCAAGGTTACAAGCCCGTCACTGACAAAATCTTTTCTTTTAGTCATATTTCCCTCGTAAAGTTAAGTTTGTTTTCCGTCTTCAGTCAAACTATTATAAAAACGTTGTGTAGGATAGGCGAAACCTATATCTTTGTGTTGAGCGAATTCCACTAAGACATCTTCCCATATATCATGTTCGCAGTTACGTCTTTTATGCGGTTCGACCAACAAACGCATCGTCAGTAAAACCCCGCACGAATCAAGCGAAGTATAAACGATTGGTGTAAGTGTTTTGTAATAAATCATATAATGCTTGCTGGCTTCTTTAATTTTTGATTTAGCATTATTACTGACTTTAAGCGAATGCTTCTCGGCAATTTTTTGGAGAATAACTTTTGCATCCTGCCAATTACTTTCAAAAGTTATCAAGACCGGCAATTCAATCCAGATATAGGGAAAAGTTTCAGTAAAATTAATAATAGTCTTATCAAGAACGACACTGTTAGGCACATGCATCACCCGTCCGGTGCTTTGATCCGCGTGAACCCAGTTGCCGACCTCGTTGAGGGAAAATTTAAAAACCCTAATATCAATAACGTCGCCGGTAATCCCATTGTCAATCTGGATCCGGTCTCCGACTTGAAAAGGACGCATCCAAATCAGAGTGAACCACCCGGCTATGCTTTTTATTAAATCCTGCAAAGCTAAAATCACCGCGGCCGCGACCAGGGCTACAATATTTACTATATCCCAATTGGGATTGAACCAGACCCGGAACAAAACCAGAAAGATAAGGAACATATAAATATAACCAGTCGTTTTACGCCAGCGATAACGCGTTTCGACTTTTTCAGTTTTATTCCAGATTATACGTTTTATGAGAAAGCGCAGAAGCCACAGTATAATTATCGCGCTGATCGAAATTGCTATTTTGTTTTGTATTTCAGGAACGAGTCCGGTAAAATCCTGTATCCAGGTGGTGATATTAGCAAGCATATATAATTACCTCTGATTAGTACATTACATATAATTTAACATTCATGAATGAAAATAGCAAATTTTACTTTTTTTATGTCGAAAAAAAAGCGTGTTGCGATAAAAGATTTACTGACTGCAATCTTAGTTTTCTCGAAAAAGTATATCCATAAACGAGGGCGACGTTCGCCTAGTTCGCTACAATATTAACTAAACGTCCGGGTACACAAATAACTTTGCGGACGGTCTTGCCTTCGATCGCGGCTTTTATTTCTTCGTCAGCCAGGGCTATTTCTTCCATTTCTTTCGGCTTTGCGTCAGTCGGCATCATGATACGGGCTTTGGGTCTGCCCAATATCTGAATGAGGATTTCAGCTTCAGCGATTTTAAGATATTCTTCTTTGTATTCAGGCCACGGCACATAAGCGATGGTTCCTGTGTGCCCAAGTTCCTCCCACATTTCTTCGCCGATATGCGGAGCGAACGGAGCTAGAAGCTTAACGAAAATCTCGGCAGCTTCACGAGGGATTTTGTCGGACTTGGAAAACTCGTTGACAAAAATCATCATTTGACTGATCGCGGTATTGAAACCAAAAGTCTCTATGTCATCGCCAACTTTTTTGATAGTAGCGTGCATAACACGCAATTGATCTTTGGTGCAAACGTCGTCAGTGATTTCAGAACAAACAATCAT
>DAOWBJ010000215.1 GCA_030634125.1 Victivallales bacterium | reverse complement strand
TTTCCGGCAGGAATAATGTTTGAAATTAATTTATCATTTAGGTTTTCAATTTTAGGATCAAGAGTTTTTAAAAAATCTTTTGACGGAGAGCCTAGTTGTTTGCTCCATAATCCTTTATAGCCGGCGGCACACGCATTGCGTGTAAATTTACCCGTCAATTGTTGAACCATCCAATCACCGGCATCTAAAAAATAATCGGTTGCGGTATAAACATCAATTGCGTGATTCGCGGTTTCCCAACATTTTGGCAGCATCCATTCACTTGATATAATATTACTATAATATTTCAAAAACTGTTCGTCTCTTTCGTGAGCTAATTCATTTATTTTGTCCGCTTCAGGTTGCGCGGCGTGATGTTTCCATAATTTTACCCAAGCATATGGATTATCTTTAAATTCATCTAAAAACATTAATGGAGTTCCATCTTTTTTAACAGGAACAACCGTACAAGCGGTAAAAGCAACCGCAACTCCAATGACATCATCAGCTGAAATATTTTTAATAGCTTCTTTAATTACATAAATTCCACAATCTAAATAATCTTGTGCGTGTTGAAGCGCGAAATCTACAGGAAGTTCAATATCGGTATTTGGTAATTTATCGCAAATCACACAATGCGGATATGCTTTTATCGCAGCGCCTTTTTCTTCTCCAGTTTCAATATCTACTAATAACGCTCTAACAGATTCACTGCCATAATCCAAGCCTAATGAATATTTACTCATTCATGTCTTCCTTTTTTTACAAAATCATGTTGATTCCAAATAATATCTATCCAACAAACAGTATTTTCAAGAACTAATTGCAAAAACCTGAAATAATAAGTAAGGTTTTTAAAGATGAACTTTTGCCAAAACTAAAGTTTATAGTGGCTACGGCAGATGATGCTTGGCAAACCAATCGAAAACTATGGTACTGTCGTAATTGCTCGCGTCAAATATCGGCTACCGCAGGAACTATTTTTCATCAAAGTCGTAAACCTTTATGGCCTTGGTTTCGTTCAATGTGGTATATAACAAATCAGTCAAAGTCTTTAAATGAGTTGTTTTACCAACGATTGTAGCTAAAATCCATATAATGCTTGCCATAACCGGCGTAAAAATGCTGACGCATTTTTACGTCCGTGTTCATTGGTTTGTTAACCCTGTTGTTTTCCGTATTCTTTTTTCCATTTAGCTTTCATCTCCTTCATCTCAGAATTTAGCTCTATCTGCTTTCCGGGACATTGATTACTTTTGTCGTACAACCAATTTCCTGCATCGTCACGGAGGACTGGTTGACGTTTTGCGACTGACGGTGGATTCTTAGCTTTGCCAGGCTCTAAAGAATACCAGTATGCAACTGATGACATCTCGTTAGCCAGATGGTTTCCATGCCCATGCTCAATTGTCACTTTTATTTCTTTTGTGAAATGAACAGGATTTTCGATGTGATGAACATAGCTGGTTTGATAAGCACCTTCAGACCAAGGACAGTTAGACGGCACAATTGTTGTCTTGCCTTCAAAGATTGAACTGCCATAACGCAGGAAAGCATTGTCGTGCATACCCCATGCTTGATTCAGGTAATCCTCGGAACCTGTCCCATGAAGATCTGGCGGCCATTTATAACCGTCTACCCAAATCATATCGTCACCCTCACCCCACCAATCACCTTTGAAATTGGTTACGCTGAGATTGCATCCGAGATAATGGCCTTTACCCTTTGTTTCCAAAATAACGCAGTTATTTTCCCACGCAAGACGTTCTTTATTTGCAATGTTTGCCAAATGACTGCCAGTAGCATTTGAGGCTATTTCGTGCCCCCAACCTCCGAATGGATTTGTTCTTCTGAATTCGGAATTGAAATAACCGCTATCTTCAGGAAGAGCATCATTTGTTTCATAATCGATATAGAAATACTGGCGATGGTCTTCTTCACTTTCGTTAACAAGTTCAATCATCGCTCGTTCGCGAAACGGCATCGGGACATAGCAATTCAGTGCACACCCCTTATTGAACTGATACGGATTACGTGTTGAGGTAGAAAATAGTAGTGAGCTATACGAAGCAACGAGACCGTGTCCTAAGCCAAAAAAATCTCCCAGCGGACAAAGCACGCTTGGATATTTTGCATTATCCCAAGTGATTTTCAGCAGACATTCGCGATAGTGATTACTTTGCGTCATCCAGATATGAGTAATTTTTCCTGGACCTTTAATATCGGCAAGAACACGAGATTCTCCAGGTGAAATGGTCCAACAATCTGCATTCCGGCCAGTTGTATCCCACGATGATACTCTACCTGTTTTTGCATTGCTTATCTGTGATAATTTCGTAAACATCATAAACCTCTACTTTTAGTTTGTATTTTTTAATTGCGACTGTATTAGTATTATAATGTTTTTTAGCATAAATTAAATGTATTATCATATGAAAAACTTGTAGTTTCTTATGGAAAAGATAAAATCATTCAAACATTTTTATAGAAACCCCGTAAAATTAAAAAACTTTGTAATTAACGGCATCGGGGTTTGTGAAGCCATGCAACCGGGAATAGTCAACCGTCCCGGCGGAACCGGAGATTCATTGCTGATGTTTTTTCATGACGAGGCAATTGTCAATATAAAGGATGAGCTTTTAACAGTAGCTGCCGGATCCTTGATTTATTGGGACAAGTGCGGACATTACTATGGCAACGCTGATATTCCATGGAGACATTCGTGGATTCATTTTGATGGTTCTAAAGCCTGTGAAATATTGCGCCTTGCCGGTTTACATCCTTATCAAGTAACCTCTCCTCCTGTTCAAATAGTTGAGCAATTATTAACAGAACTTGACAATGAAATATCTGTAATATCACCAGACATATTAATGATCCGTGATATTTTTGAAATATTTGTCAGGAAAATTGTCAGAACGGGAGTCGAGGATAAAAATAAAATACAGATACCTGAGCGGATGATTGCCATAAAAGAATATATTGAAAACAACTACCATAAAGCTTTGCCACTGGCAAAAACGGCTCGTCGTTTTTCAATTTCTTCTCCGCATCTTTCAGCTGAATTTAAACGCTGGTTCGGAATTTCTCCCGGGAAATGCCAGATTGAATGCCGTTTACACGAAGCTGAAATTCTGCTTAAGGATAAAAATTTACAAATTGCTGACATTGCGGAAAGAGTCGGCTGGGATGATGTTTATCATTTTTCAAAGATATTTAAGAGACATCGCGGCGTTCAGCCAAGTTCAATGCGCAGTAAAAGCTAAAGCCGTAAACTTTATTTTTTCATTAATGTGAGCAATCTGTCTGCTCGTTTGATCTGGTTTGCTGATGCTTTTGGAAATTTCTTAAGTTTTTCACACAAAAGCTTTGAAGCTTTATAATTTTTCTGCAAATAGCGCAGGTCAGCCATCATCCACAAACCATCTGCCCGGTAATAACTTTGCAGTTTAGTATTTTCGTAAATAATCTCAAAACATTTATAAGCTTTTTCGTATTTACGCATTTTTTTCCAGCAATTCCCGAGTTGACTGTTTTTGGAATAAACCAGCCATGACCGTCCTTTGTCCGGCATCCGTTCAAACCAGCTTGCCGCCAGCTTATAATTTTCCTGCCGGGCAGCACATAAACCAGCATAATAACAAACAAGCTGTCGTGAAGATACCTGCCATTCATCTAAGTGTAATTTGGGGAGAAGCTTCAAAATCTCTTTGTATTTTTTCTGCTTGAAAAGAATAATAATAAATCGCTGCTGAGCCGCTTGCCATTGCGTCGAACCACTTTCATATATTTCTATACAATCCCGCAAAGCCTCAATAGCTTTCGGATATTTTTTTTGTGCTTCAAAAATCTTAGCGCGTTCAATAAGAAAAAATGCTTTATCTTTTTTAGCACTGACTCTCTTCAGCGCCATTCTTACGTCATCCAAGGCATCATCATAACGTTTTAGCTTTACAGAGTAATTTATCAGGCGCTGGTATGCGGTAACTTTAGATTTGAGCTTTAAATCCGGTATATCCAGGATTCGCGTTGCCCAGTTTTTCGCGTCTTTATATTTTTTCTGTCTGGAATAAACATCGGCGATAATCAATAGTACTTTGACTTCTTCCTGTGATAATTCCGCGCGGTTATAAGCCCCTTTAAATTTGCTCAGAGCCGTTTCATAATTACGAGCGTT
>DAOWBJ010000263.1 GCA_030634125.1 Victivallales bacterium | reverse complement strand
AACCGCCTCGACGGCTTCTTTTTGATAATTTCTTAGCTGCATTTTTGTTTTAGAATTTGATTTTTTGTTTTTAGCACGTATAATATTATTAAAACAATACGTATCAACGAAAACGGAGGCAAAAAATGACAATAGCAAAATTGACTTTATCCGCAGAAAGGGATATCATTGATATCGCCAAAAAAATGGCAAGTGCCGAAAACACCAGTATATCGGCTATGTTTTCAGGATTCATCAAAGCGAAAAGCCGAACCGGAAAAATTAAGCTTTCGGCTTTAGCACCGAATACCCGGAACGCGATCAAACTGGGGCAAGAGCTTGGCAAAAGCCTGCCTGTTGACTTTGATTACAAAAAGGAACTTGCCAATGCGATTTCCGAAAAACACGGAGTCTAAGTTATGAACATCTTTGTCGATACCAACATTCTTCTTGATGTCCTGATGAACCGGAAAGAGCACCTGGATGAATCCGCGCTAATCTGGGACCAGGCTGAACGCGGAAAGATCAACTGTTTTATTTCAGCAATTTCGTTCCATAACATCCATTATATTTTTCAACGAAACCTTGGAGCTGTAAAAGCTAAAAAAGCCTTGATTATGCTTCGCGACACTTTTAATGTCGTTTCACTCGATGAAAAAATAATTAATCAGTCAATTGATGCAAGCTGGAATGATTTTGAAGATGCAATCCAATTTTTCAGCGCGATCCATTGTGATGCTGATTTTATCGTCACCAGAAACTTGAAAGACTTTAAAAAAAGTTACGTCCCGGCCTTATCGCCAAAAGATTTGCTGGCTTTGCTTTAAGTTCCACGCATCTCCAGTCCCGCTTTAATCAGCAACAGCCTGATCTCTTCGACGAACGTGTCGAATATGATAAACGACAGTTTTAATTTGCGGCGTACGGCGTTCAGGTTGAGCCCGGCCATCAATAAATAACAGATTTCCCGCATGACCGGATCGCTAATATTGTCAACAACTCTTCTGGTTATGATTATTTTTCTGCATCTGCATTGCATAGTTCTTTTATCCTTATATAAAGCATGCCGTCCGGCGGCATTGGCTTGTGTTTTTCAGCGGTAATCTTCACTATCTGGCTGTCATCGTGATAAGCCCCGGCGTGTTCCATCGCGTCGAGAACGCATTTTAGCAAATTGTCCAGATCGCGACGCCTCCGGTCCGGAGGGTAGGCTTCAAGGAAAAGCTCTATCCTGCCGTTTAGAGGTTTGATTCCGCAAGACCGGAAGAACGAAACCACAACTTCGCGATATTTGCGCCCGGCTCTGCTTATCAACACACGAGGTCCGACATGCCGATAATAGTGATTAACACTCGGAGGGTACGGCGGTTCGAATTCCATATTAGCCGCGTTTCCATGGGGCGGACTGCTGTTGCTTCTGCGCCGGCGCTGCTGAATTCGCTTTAGCGGCATAGCCTTTGATTTCGTTAGTTATTTCATCGGAATCGTCTCGCTTTTTACACTTGACTGTGATCTCCAGCGGCAGATTGTGCAGATCGACCGAGTCCTGCGGCGTCATCACATTGACCGCGCGGCAGATAGCCGAAAGCTCTCCCCTGGCGATTTTGACCGCCTCGGCGCTCGGATTGTCGATATTGAGACGCGCCCAGACTTTGCGGCCTTTATATTCGCCTTCGGTAATTTCGAAGGTCATCTCGAGATAGTTTCCGTTGCCGGATTTGGTCTGTTTTATTTCCGAATCGATAATTACCGCGATATATTTCCCTGCGGGAACGGCTTCAAAAGCCACGCTCGGTTCGACGTCATTTGCGTTAAAATTTAAGGTTGCCATAATTATTTTTTCCCTTTGATTTGATTTTGGATGTTAAAAACTTTTCTATCTTTGAACTCTTCTTTCTTACCAGCGTTCCATTGAGCCACCGGCCTGAAATAGCCTACAACTCTGCTGTAGATTTCGGTTTTAGCTCCACACTTAGCCATAATCACTCCTTTCTATTTTTGCTAATGGGATAAGGTTGATGTCAGGATATCTGCTGACGATTTTTCCGGTTTCGGAATCCATTTTGATAATTTGAATGACATATTTTTTCTTTTGGCAATAGTCATTCAGAAGTTGCAAATCCTCCTTTGCCAAGCGGTAACGATGATATACCGTACTGACTATCCGTCGCGACTTCCGCCTGTAAATAAGCCAACTACGCCGGATCATTTTTCGGCTCCGTTGTTTTTGCCATTGCCGTCATGAACGCATCCCTGGACAAGGGCAGTTCAGCTGGCAAATTGAAGCGATTCTTTGCCACACATGCGGGACCACCAACCGTGCGGATAATCCGTTCACCACCATCAGCTCCGAGCGGGGCGGCGATGGTGCGTTCACGGTTGAAGCCAGCGTCCTCTTTCTGCGTCCTGAACTTACGGGTAGCAAACAACACTGCGTCCACCCACTCGGAAATCAGCGCGTTAGCGTGTTTGTGGAGTCTGGGCGAATACCGGTCGTATGCGGAAGATTCCGTGTCTTCGAACTTTTCGATTTTTGAATGGGCGATCAGGATGCAGGCCATGCCTTTTTCGTTCCGCAACCATTCTTTCGCATATCCCACATAATATCTTCCAGGATGCGTTTCCTGACCGAAAAAAGATCGCGAAAAGGCGATGCGGTTTTGATGTCATCTATGTACATATGGTCTCCCGGTTATTATTTATTGAAGGAAAGCAGTCTGGTTTCTTCGTAGCCGGTCGGTCAGAGATTCTCAGTACGGCAACGCTTCAAGTGCTCAATAGCGGCGGTGTTTTCTGATTTGGCATAGGCAAGCGCATCATCCGAAATTCGCCAGACGCCGCAACGGAACGGTTCCTGTTTTTCCACCGCGAGCAGGTGAAACGGATAGCTTTTTTCTGAAGCTTCCTGCAGCACAGCGCAATAAAATGCCGCTTGATAGATGTACTGGTATCGCCGGGCATCAGCTTCGAAATAATCCAAACTATCGCAAGTTTTCAGGTCGATAATGCCGGATTCTGTATTGAAAAAGTCCATACGAATCTGGCAAGGAATATTGCAATACTCAGTTCGAACCACACCTTCGGCAATGCCATTCTGCAGTAACTCCGCCGCGCCGTTATGTAGCCAGACAGCAATTTGCAGCCGCTTGATAAAATTAAAATCTTTTGGTGAAATCACTGCTTTGGCTTGTGCTTCAAGCCAGCTTTGATATGCCAGAGTGTTTTTGCCGTAAGATTTGCCGGTTTTCTCGTTTATCGGTTCCCCGACTGTGTATTCGGAACTGAATTTTTCTATGCCTTCCAGCGTCAGCGTATGCGTTGCGCGTCCGATGACATAAGCCGGACGATCCTCGTCTATTATTTTGCCGGTCTCTTTTTTATGAAAGAACTCCGGACATTTGCGAAAATCGACCAGCGCGTGGCTGGATAAGAACTTGTTTCTTTT
>DAOWBJ010000216.1 GCA_030634125.1 Victivallales bacterium | reverse complement strand
GTGATATACCGCATTTCGTATAAGTTGCCAACACATAATTTTTACTGTTCTCAGTCATATCGCTCCTTCTACAAGAATCTTTTGCAGTTCTAATGTATATAGTTTTAGTAAGCCAATTTCAGAACTATCGGCTTTCTTTGGTTAAAATTTGATTTTACACACGTCAAAACAATTTTGACACGTCCGCCGCGGTTTTTGTGAAAATCCCGCCAAAATCCTGTTTTTTTGTATTAACCTCCTGGCTCGAATTTTCGAGCTTTATTTATTTTTAGTTCTTAAAAACAAGCCAAGTCACTTTAAAGCAACTTTCACCATACCAACCTGCTCCACTATAGCACGGGAAAAAACGCGCTTAATACATGGTGCATACGTATAAGCATCGTGTTTTAACTTGCCATCAAAATAGTTTGATGGAAATCAAGCTCAACTTGATTCTGATTGCGTCCTGAGTAATTCGTCGATGCACTTGTAACATATTCGTCTGCCAATTCAAAAAGAGTCTGAAATTGTTCGTCCGTTGCCCGCATGACAGCCAATTCTACTGCCCCGATTTCAATCGTCCCCGTTACCCCATATCTAAACGCCTGTTCAAATAATTTAATGGGGTTAGGTTTGTCAACTATCAGTCCTTTTCGCTTTCTGTCGCGAAAAAGTCATCTTCTTCATGGAAGCCCTGACCAACCATTTCAAGAATCTTATCTACCGTTTGTTCTGTTAAATTTGCTGCCGGTTTCATTAAAAGCCCATTTTGTAATATATATTTCTATCATTTGCTATAATATTAGCAATAAAACGTCGCGTTATTTATATAATATATGCTTTATTTAAAAAAGTCAAGATAGTTAGGTCCAAACCCAGCGAAAAAAATCAAAAATAATTTTTTCAAGCTCAACTATTTTTGTGTATCCTCATTAAAATAATGTGACAGAGTTCCACTGGCGCACTACGCTTTCATTGTTTTTTCGGTTGTTACGGGGAAACTGGTAAAGTAAAACTAAGAGCCAGTAATAAAAGAGCAATTAAAAGATTATTAAAATCTCCAACAAGTGCAGACCTTGATGAATTTGACCGTTTGACATCAGAATTACTCAATGAATGGAAATGCCTTGGCAGAAGCAATCGTTTAAAAATTTTACAGTATATTGAAGAAATCAAAACCCCGGAAGAAAAACAGAGACAACAATCTAAAAAATAATTATTTCAAATATTAAGGCGTCTAATTGGCTTATTACCTCAATAGTCGCTTATTTCTTGTTAATGTACTTTCAATAAAACTACCAAAAAAAACAGAATTATACCGGTTTACGCATTTTTTGCGCGAGTCATGAAGTATAAGGTAAAGAATTTTGAGGCGAAAAGCTCAAAATAGACTGTATGCTTTTTGTATGCTTTTCATGTCGCAGACATGGGTTTAAGAGGGGAGACAAAGCTAGACAACAAAAAACGGTAACTGAACCCAACTTGTTCAACTGCCGTGATTTAAGGTCAAAAGAATGGTGGGCGTAATTGGATTTGAACCAACGACTTCTACGATGTCAAAGTACCAGCACTCGTTACCTTGAGGGGAAAGGCTGCACAAACAATCGCAAATCAAAATCCCTCATTTTTTAAAATTATTCGAACCCAGCAATTCAAAATCAAGGTGATAATCAAGTCTGTCACTGATCGTTTCAGAGATATTTTTCAGAAATACGGCAACCAGTTCTTTTTCCTTCGGTTGCAATGTTATCGCCGGATGCAACGATACAATAGTTTTTCCATTATGAGTGTGGATTCTTCCCGGCGATTGGATAAGTGTCCTGAATACAACGTGGTCTATCCTGAAATTATTGAACAGCTCCTTGAAGTCTTTAAAGGCCCTGAAATAAACATTCCTAGCGCAAATCTTGACGATATCCATGTACTGTTTCGGCGCGGTCATTAATTTTTGCGCGCTGAGTTCAACAAGTTTTTCATGTTTTGTGCAATGTTTCTGAACCTCCTCAATTTCTTCATTCAGAACTGTCAGTTCCTGATTCAAGCGCTTCAGTTTATCTTGTGCTTTTTTGCTTAATTCTTTGTCATTGAGACCCTGTCTGTTTTTCCTCAGCAGTAATGACTTGAGTTGTTTCTCAAGTTTTTTCCTGCGTAATTTAAGAATAATATATTCGTTGGATTCGACAATTTTTTCAATCAATTCTTCATTAAGAGCCGCATAATTTTCGTAATCATACGAGGTGATTTGATTGATCCCGAAGTGTCGACCTTCGTAGAGAAAATCATTTTCCTGAATCCAGCGCGTAAACATAGCTGTTACCGCGTCCTCTGTTGATATTTCCTTGCTGTTGACCAAAATACTTACTTCAATATCTGTTTTTTTCTCCGCTGAGGCGCGAACGATAATGCGATCATATCCACTAATTTTTTCAAAGGGATATCTGACGCAATCGAACTGACAACTAATCACGTCTTGATAATTATTGCGGTAACGGGTCAACCTGAAATGAGTAAGCGGTAACTCTTGGCACCAGCCGTCGTTTTTATAGCCTTTTTCCCAAGTGATTACGACTTCGCCACTCTTATGAATCCTGGTTAATACCTTATGTCCGTAAATTCCTCGATCAATAACAAAAACCAGCGATTTGGGAGCATCAGTGAAAATTTCCCTGAATTCGGGAACGGTAAAGAAAAAGCGTTCGCGCAGGTCGTAGTAATTGTCAAAATACTTAATAAACACAGGCTCTCCAGTTTGCGTGTGGATGAAATCCTGATAATGCACTCTGATAATTTTGCCCACGCTGCCGCACCAGCCTTTGAGGATTTTCCGCATGCCGTTGTACTTGATTCCATGCGGATCGTAATAAAACCATTTGCTTTGTTCAATGTCCGCAAAATGAGCATTGCGCTTAAATAACAGCATTCGGTTATGTTCCGTGCTTCCGGCTTTCAAGGCACCGCGCTGATGCCGTGGCGTAGTGATAAAAGCTTGCCCGCTAAGCCCTTGCAAGGCCTCAAAATCAAGCTTTCTGCTTTGTTCGATGTTCACCGCGCCGAGCAATACCGATATCATCCACTGGCAAGTAATATTGTGCAATGGCAATTTGCTGATAATTGGCAATATCAGATACAGCACAAGCAAGATGCCGACATGATGAACAAAAGGTGCCGAATCAGCATCAGCAATTTTCGCAAATGAGGGAATTTGCTTGCGATTGTTGTTACTTATTGAACTCAATTGAGGCTCACAATCGCAGATTCGTTCCCCGAAAAACTCTTTTTCGCCAAGAGTTTCAGAAACATCGGCAAGGTCGTCTGACACAATCAATGCAATTTCATCCAAGGTCGCCGAAACGATGCCTTGATCCTCGTCTTCAAGATGCTCTTCGAGAAGATGCTCCGATTTTTTTTGCTGTTGTTTTTCCTTCCTGAAAATACTTCGCAAGGTTTCTCCAGAAAGTCTGGTTTGAAAATGTTCGGCAATTTCGTCACAGATAACAGTGCTGTAATTGTATTGATTTTTCGGATAAATTTCCCGGAAACGGCTTTGCGCATAAGATTCAATAGGGGGAGTAAGTTTACGCTTCGCCTCGTGCCCGGCAAAAGCAACTTCCATAATGGAAAAATCATTGCTTTTAAGAGCATCGCCCCATTTACGAATAGTTTTCAGGCTTACTTCAAAAGCGTTTGTAAGTTCTTTGCGCTTGTATCCGGCATTATACAGGCGTCCGAGCAGAATTTTAAACTGGATTGAATTTTTGCCTTTTTCAATTTTTTCAATTAGCGCGAGCCCGAAATAAACTTCAATTTGTTCCGGGTTTTCTGCCGATGAATATATAGAAAATAAAGGATTGTGTTTGTCAACACCGAGTATAAGTTGTAAGTTTTTCATTGTGATGATGCTGTATCCTGTTTGTTATTTTGGTCAATAACATAAGATACAGTATCATCTTTTTTTATCTATTTTCAGGGATTTCTATCTGCGAATGTTTTTCCTAAGGTAACGAGTGCTGAAGTACAGCTGTCTTGTCGGCGTATATCTACGGTCTGTGTAAGCAGTTCGGTCTTCCTGTTCCGGAATTCCTTGTGTTCTCAATTAAATTTTAAAATGT
>DAOWBJ010000060.1 GCA_030634125.1 Victivallales bacterium | reverse complement strand
CACCTCCAGCCGCCAAATCAAGATTTTATTATTGACACAATGTCAATTTACAGCTTAAGCAAAAATCAACAAATACCCAGATTGCTCCATCGCGTCAATCTAGGGGGAAATTACGAATTAGGAATTAGAAATTAGGGTAAAACTCATGAAAAATAATAATATAATTCAAGAGAAAAGTTATAATTTTGCGCTTAGAATAATCAAACTTTATAAATATCTTATTTCTGAAAAGAAAGAATTTATCTTATCAAAACAAATTTTAAGAAGTGGAACATCAATCGGAGCAAATGTAGAGGAAGCAATAGGCGGGCAATCTGAAAAGGATTTTTTTGCAAAAATGAGTATAGCATATAAAGAATCCCGAGAAACTCACTACTGGATAAGACTTCTGCGTGACAGCGAATATCTTGACAAAAAAGCTTCAACATCTATATTAATCGATTGTGATGAATTGAAAAAAATAATCGGAAGTATTCAAAGAACAATTAAAACAAAAAATAGTAATTTGTAATTCGTAATTTGTAATTAAATAAAAAAGGATTTTTTTATGAAAGTTATTAGTTTTTTCGTTACCGCCGTTAGTATGTTAATCCTGACCGGTTGCGGCGGCGAACCTGCTGTTACTGAAAACACCGCGCCGTTTGAAAAAGCTATTGCGACTTACTGCAGATCCCACAACTACGGTATGAAGGTCAAAAAGTTTGTCTCGCTGAAAGTAACAGCCGGCAAAGCCGATGCTGTCGCGAAAATGCGGGAAGCCGGCGGCACTTACGGCATTTCCGTAAAATGGGAATTCAAATTCCAAAAACAGAACGGAAAATGGAAAGCAATTTCACACAACGCAAAATAAAGATATAAGTGAGGCTGTTTTATGAATATCAAAATCGAGTACGCGCGCAAATGCGCTCTTGAAATATTAACGCCTTCAAAAAAGGAATAATAAAACAGAACAAAAAATGTATCAGCTTTATTTCCTTGACATATAACGCAGCTTACGCTTTTTTGCGGGGGAATGGTAATATTTGCTGTAATCGTCTGAATCGGTATCGGGCTGGAAAAAATCTTCTTCCTCTAAATCAGGAATATCTTCGGGGGCTTCGACTTCAATGGGTCTTCTGCCGCGTATTGCTATGGATGAAATCAGCAGACTTAATTCAAACAGCAGGTAAGTGGGAATTGCCATCATCAGCTGACTGAAAATATCAGGCGGAGTCAGCAAAGCGGAAAGAGTGAGAATTACAATCAGGACAATTGCACGCAGTTTTTTTATGGTTTCAAGTTTGACCATGCCCGATAATGCCAGAAAGAAAACTACGATGGGCAGCTGGAACATGATTCCAAATCCCAGCAGGAGCATCCCGACCAATACGACATAGTTACTTAATCCGATTGCCGGATGTAATTCATTGCTCTGCATGCTGAGAGAAAAACGCATCATTGCGGGAATGATAAAGAAAAAACAAAATGCGACACCACCATGAAAGAGCAGCCAGGTGGAAAAAGCGAGCCGTTTGACAGTACGTTTTTCTTCGGGATAAAGAGCCGGGACTATAAACTTCCAGACTGTATACGCTATATATGGTAAAGCAATAAAAAGTGCAGTCAGCAGCGAAATTTTTATTTTTACAAACAGCGGCTCCATCAGGGAAAAATAGCGCAGGGTAAAATCCGGCGGGCAACTGTAGTCTACAAGAAACCGTATACAGTCATCCGCAAAATAAAATGAAACAGGCAGGAGGATTACTATTGCGATTATTATACGGAAAATAAGATAGCGCAAAGCCTCAAGATGCTCGAGAAATGTTTTGTAATCCTCGGGAGAATTCATTTTAACTTTTGTTTGACTCGTCTGTTTCGTCAGAATCTTTTTTAGAATCTTTTTCGGCGAGTTTTTCAGACGCGTCCATCATTTCTTCGGATTCTTTTACAATGTTGTCTTTGGCTTTTTTAAATTCTTTAGTCGCCTTGCCGAGTGAACGGGCAATGTCTGGAATTCGCCGTGCGCCGAAAACTAATAAAACAATCAAAAATATGATTAATAATTCCTGCCAGCCTAAACCCATAATACAGTCCTCTGTTTTTTTAGCTATATACATTGCAAAAAGATTAATGTTAATATATTATAATAGAATAGGATATACCACAAAGTAGATATTTGCAAATGGAGGCAATCATGGAACGTCGAACATTTCTGAAAAACACAGCCGCGTAGGTCATTTAAAGCTGTGACAGGATCTCAAGCTGAGTACAATGGACATCGACAAGTTGAACATAAAAAGAATAAATATAGATAAAGCATAATTCCCGGGTTTTAATGAATAAATACAAAACGCTAAAAATAGTACGGGTAATATGCAGTTTGCTTGTTCTGCTCATATTCCTGTCAATTTTTCTATTGCCGAAAGATATTTTCACAGCACCTTGCCGGCAATTGATTCCGTCAGGCATCAGGACTGTTACGTTCTTTACTGTTGCTGTTTTTGCCTTCTTTATCCTTTTAACTGTTATTTTCGGCCGGGTTTACTGCTCATTTATTTGTCCGCTCGGAGTATCTCAGGATATTGCTATTCGTTTGGCAAAAATAATTAAATTGCCACGCCGCAAAAAAATCTTTACCCGCAACCGCCGACTTCTGCGCTATTCATTTCCGGCAATTCTGCTGGCGGCGATATTTATGGGAGCAGCTATTCCGCTTGGTTTATTTGCCCCCTTTGCAATATTCGGGCGTTTTACTGCCGCTGTTGTCAAGCCGTCTTTTACCTGGCTGAACAACCTGCTGGTGGACAATGCTGTTTTTGAAAATCTCTATCCTTTACATAATCCACCGTTTTCACTACTATTGCTGTTAGTCGGCGGCGGCGTTTTCACAGCTATTATGATTGCGGCAGGTTTTCGCGGCAGAATATTCTGTAATACACTATGTCCGGCTGGTGCTGTATTGGGGCTGCTCGCCAAAATTTCATGGTTTAAAATAGTGTTCAGTCATCTCTCTTGTATTAAGTGCGGGAAATGTGCCAAAGTCTGCAAGGCTAACTGCATCGACATCAAAAACGGCATTGTAGATAATGAACGCTGCGTAAACTGTTTCAACTGCGCCGCTGTCTGCGGTTACAGTGCTATAAATTATGTTCATCAAAAAGAAACTAAGTCAGCCAAACCTGATCTCTCACGCCGTGATTTTCTACTTATTGGCGGCAGTGCCGTACTCGGCGCGGCAGTCGTGCCGAAATTATTAAGAGGAACTCCCTCCCCTAAAGCAGTAATGCCGCCCGGAGCACTTAATTTTGACCGTTTCACTTCAAAATGTACCGGCTGTCAGCTTTGCGTCAGTAATTGTCCCGGCAATGTACTTAAACCGGCGGCATTACAGTATGGACTGAGCGGATTTCTACAGCCTCGACTCGATTTTGATTCCGGCATGTGTGAATTTGAATGTACGGCTTGCTCCAATATTTGCCCTAATGGTGCTTTAGTCCCTTTAACCGTCGAACGCAAAAAGCGTCTGCAGATCGGCCTGACAAAATATTTTCACAAACGTTGTGTGGTGGTAACCGACCGCACTCACTGTGGAGCCTGTGCTGAACACTGTCCGACCGGAGCGGTCCACATGGTTGACTGGGAGGAAGGCTTGACTATTCCTGAAGTAAGACCTGAGCTCTGCATCGGCTGCGGAGCCTGCGAATATATCTGTCCGGTAAAACCGGATAAAGCAATAATTGTTTCAGGTAACAAAAAACAAGTCCGCGCAAAAGTCGCCAGCATCAAACAAGTTACCGATCATTTAAAAGGCAAAGATTTTCCATTCTGAGGAATGTAGAAAAAAGACATATTTTTTTCATTCTCAATTAGCAATTTCCCCTTATTAGTAATACCTTTAGTAAGATAATTTGAACTTTACATAGACTTCGGAATTTATTGTATGTTTCAACAGCACAATATCATTACAGCGATAGAAATGGGCACATCCAAAATATGTGTTTTAATAGGTGAAACATCATCGGACGAAAAACTCGCGGTAATTGGATTCGGGGAATGTCCGTCTAATAATTCAGTCATCAAAGGCGAGATTGTCGATATGGACACCGCGCTCGAACAACTCACCAAAGCGATTGCCCAGGCGGATGAAAGTTCAAACCGCGCGATAAATGACAGTAATATAATCGCCTTATCAATAACCGGGGCAAGCATTTTATCATATCAGGGTTCCGGTACTGTTTTCGTTCATAACGAAGATAACCGCATCGGTGACGAAGAAATCGCGACAGCCGTCCAAAACGCGCAGTCAAACAATATCCCCTATGACAGAACGCTTATTAATTCTTTTGACTCGTATTTTCTGCTCGACGGACAAAAACGCGTCCGCAATCCAATCGATATGATCGCGCATAAACTTGAAGTTTGTATTCACGCTGTTCACGGCAAAACCAATCAGATCGAGAATTTTTATTCATTACTTCGTGATGCAGGATTTGATGATGATCCCGCACCGGTTTTCAGCGGAATAGCTTCCGCGTACGGAGTTTTGACCGATGAAGAAAAAGAAAACGGCGCATTACTTCTGGATATGGGTGCCGGCACCTGCGAATACCTTGCCATATTCAACATGGGAATACTCGCCAGCGGAGTTTTACCTGTAGGTTTTGAACATCTCGCTAATGACTTGTCGCTTGGTTTGGATTTACATATATCGGATTGCCGGAAATTGTTTCAGGAAGGAACTATCGTTGAACACATCCAGCAGCGTAAAGTTTTCGTTGAAACCCCGACAGGTCCGGGCGGCGTGAGAAAAATACCTTTGGCTTCATTTGAAAAAATAATTGATCTGCGTTTACGGGAAACTTTTCAAATTATTCACGCGAAATTAGCGGCACAAAACATTTTACAAAATCTCGGTTCCGGCGGCATTATCTCCGGCGGCGGCGCATCGCTTCCGCGTAGTTCCGAATTATTCCGGGAAGTATTTCATCTGCCGGTTCGCGTCGGTCAACCATTCGCGTCAAACGGCGCGACTGCCGGGATAGAAGATCCGCGCTACGCCACAGCCTGGGGGACTTTGAAATTCGCCGAAGAATTTAATCAAATTATTAATTCCAAGCAGAAAACCAGTATTGCCGAAAAAATATTAAACAGTGCTGACGGCGTGGCCAGCCGTTTTTTGCGTTCGCTTTCAGATGTATATAAATCACTTAAAATTTAGAGATCATGGAACAACAAAAAGAAAATAAGGGACCAGTTACAGTAATAGGACTCGGCGGTGCCGGAGTCAAAATTGTCAGCAGACTGACAGCCTCTCCGCATGCCGCGCATTTGAAACTATTGGCAGTTGATACTGATTCAAATATCCTGGATAATTCTCCGCTGAACAGCGAACAAAAATTCCTTGCCGACAATAAATGGCGTCAGGGTAAAGGCTGCGGCGGCAATGTTCTCGAAGGTCAACGTTCAATATCCCGTGAACGCGCCAGTATTGAAGACCTTATCAGCGATAGTTCCTTATTGATAGTTGTCGGCGGGCTCGGCGGAGGTACCGCTACCGGCGGCGTCGCGGCATTTGCCGGAATAGCCAGAAAACTTAAAATTTCATCAATATTCATTATAACTATGCCTTTTTCCATGGAAGGACACAGCAAACGCCGAATAGCTGAAAGCGGCATCAAGGAATTATTGCCGGTAGCGGATATTTTATTATATCTGCCCAATGATTTATTATTTACCTGCCTGCCGGGCGACACCCCCGTTGATAAAGCCTTTGAAATGGCGGACAATGAAGTTGCCAGAACAATTATAGGCGTCAGCGAAATTATCAGCCATGACAATCTACTCGCCGCCAGCCTCGCCGACATCAAAGAAGCTTTGAACAAACAAAAAAGTTCTGCCAGCATAGGAGTAGGCGTAGCTAATTCAAATGACGGCTTAAACCGGAATCACATCGCGCTTCAGCGAATGCTGGATTCACCATTGCTTGGCGGTATGGAAAAAATAAAAGAAGCCGACACGGTAATAGTTTCATTAACCGGCGGCAAAGACCTGAAAATTGACGAAACAAAGAAAACTCTCGAAGCTTTTGAGAAATTTGTCAGTCCTGAATGTAATTTAATTGTCGGGACAAATACTGCCGAAAATTACGGAGACCAAGTTCAAATAACCACTATAGCTATAAAGTTTGATACGCAGAAAGTCAAAAAAGAAACTCCTGTAAATATGAATTTCGGCGTTAAAAAAGCTCAAATACCGGAAGAAAAGCCTAAACTGGACAGTCTTTTCGGGGCGGAACTGGAACAAGCGGAATTACCCCTGCAAAATATTTCCAGAGGAATATTTTTAAACACCTCACCAATAAATCATCAGGGCGAAGACCTCGACGTGCCAACCTTTCAGCGGAAAGGCATCATTATCGATAAAGGCTAAACAAAAACTTGATATTAGATAATTCTGAACTTATTATATATTATGGAAAAAATAATAAAAAATACAACTAGCGAAAAACAAGCTATTGAGGACAGGAAGTTCTGGAAAAGCCAAACACCGGAATATCGTTTGGACGCCTTGGAACAACTCCGCTTAGAAGCAGGGAATTTTTTATATGCATATCCAGCAAGACTTCAAAGAACTATTAGCGTTACTAGAAGAAAACGGCGTTGATTATATGATTGTAGGTGGTTATGCTGTCGCGTTTCACGGATTTCCACGATTCACAAAAGATATTGACATATTCTTCAATGCTTATCCTGACAACATTGAAAAAGTAGTAAAAGCTCTTGAAGGATTCGGTTTTTCAAGAAAAGAACTTGACAAAGCACTGTTTTCAGCAAACGGCAATATTGTTACTTTTGGTGTTGCTCCAGTCAGAGTAGATTTCCTTAACCAAATTGATGGGGTTGAGTTTACTGAAGCAAAGAAAAACCTTATCAGAGGGAAATACGGAAATATCGAAGTTTCTTTTATAGGCAAAAGTGATCTTATAAAAAATAAGAAATCAACTTCAAGCTCAAAAGATAAAGCAGATGTTGAAGAATTATCGTAACAGTCAGTAAATTATACCAATTGTTTCATGGAGGTAAAGAGTGAGAGACATAATAAAAACTAATCTCATATTTATATTACTATTTCCTTTCTTTTTTAGTTCATTAGGAGCTAATCATATTTCTCCTAGCAAAATGGATATTTTACATAAAATAGACAAGAGAAACAGCTCGTTTAAAGGAGTCTCCATGGTATCTTTGATGCCGGACTATCCTTACAAATCTGAAATTAGTAAGGTTGAAAATATTCAAAAATTGAAGTTTGGCGTGTCTCAAGACGAGGTTGAAAATATTTTTGGCAAGAACTTCCGTTATCAATTCAAGATATTAAAAAATAATGCGAAATATGAATGTATATCTTGGTTTTTTATAAAAAGGAGAAGCAGGTATTTTTTCATCTTTAAAAATGGGAAATTAGTTTCTATAGTAGAACCACCTATTGGGAAATTAAGAATAGTGAAGAAATACTACGCGGGGAAAATGAGAAATTTTCAGGAAAGAGTATTTAGTAATCCAATTGAGCGTGTTAACAGTACATTAAATATAAAAAGTTTATCTCTAAACGAATTTCAATTGATGATAAATAAAAGAATACCCAAAAAGCTAAAACCCATAAATCCATTTATCTCTTTGACCTTTTCAATATTTGTATCGAATGCATTTTCTCAGATGAAAAAAGATTATAAAACGAATTTCCAATTATTGAAGAAATATTGTCTCGATAAAGTTTTGCTAGGAAACAGCCTAAATGATGTTAAAATGATTATGGGAACTCCATGCAGTATGAGAGAAACAGAAAAGCGGAAAATATTTATTTATGGAGAAAATAAAAACTTAAAGATAAATCACATGATAAAATTTTCATGGCTAGCCATAGTTTTAAAAAATGATAAAGTAAGCTGTGCCTTTAGCAATTATTATTTTCCTAAAGAGTTTTTACAATTTTCTTTACCACGTGCTGATGTTTTTATCAGACTTTCAAATGCAGTTAATTTGTATGCAATTGAAGATATACTAAAAGAAAACAATCTTCAGCCATCAGTGTTCGCAAACATAAATACTCAATCTGATCTAGTAAAACTCAAGGATATAGATTATCATACGGCTGAGATAGTTATGCCTGAAGTTAGAAGCATAATAAGAAGACCAATGAAGGATATAGATAAAAAATCGATGAACGATGATCTATCTGAAAACATCGAACAAATGAAAGAATATAATCATCACTTCTTAGGTTTTATGTGGATTTCATATCTACTCAACAGAAAAGAAATAACCCTTGAAGAGTTCAAAAAAAGAGGAAAAAAACTTCTAAAAGAGGAGTATGAAT
>DAOWBJ010000080.1 GCA_030634125.1 Victivallales bacterium | reverse complement strand
ATTAATCCTTTAGTTATTCTAGACCCCATTGAGTTTGTTCCAGAGCAAACATTGTCTCCATGAATAAAAAATTAAAATAAGGCAAACCACTTTGTTCAGGATTGCGGGCAAAAGGAATCTCCAGGTTAAAGAATTGTTCAAATATATTTTCAAATTCAGAGTTTGCCGCCACGCCTGAATAAATAGCTATAAAATTAGTGAATAAATCATAACAATTTTCAGGGTCAAGATCATTTGAGGCAAAAAGATGTTTGTCGGCGTTCCAATTGCTTTCATTTATTTTTTTGTTTAAAATTGCTGCTTGTTTGAAACATTTAAATAAGTCTTTCGGACGTTCCAGAGCACGGTATATTTCACCTGCGGAAAGCAGAAAACGGCAATACAGAGCATTGATGTTTGTACTTATGCCGCTTTCCTGGTTGGAGAAAGTGTTTAGTCTGCAAGTGGATTTAAAATGTTTATCAACATCTTTAAACAGACCGGTTTTTTCATCAGTAAGAGATTTAAACAATTCAAAGATCAAATCAAGGCTTTGTGACGCTCTTCTCAGGAATTCCTCGTCGGCACTGGTTCGATAATAAAAAAGCAGCCAGGTTGGGAAAAGGAAAAGATGTGAAATCTGGGAATAGATTTTTTCGCCAAATGATATTGCGGGTATGTTTCCGTTTTCAAATTGCGCTTCGGTAAAATTGCGCAGCCATACCCCGGCTAAATGATAATCGCCGAACACACTGATCAAATTACAACTTTGGAAGTAGAAATCAGCCAGGCAGCATGTGTTAAGAATGCTGGGTTCGTTCTGGCATATAAATGAAGATGCCCGCTGTATGGAATTGCGGCCGATACGCCATATTTCATTTAATTTTTCGTCAGAACATTTAAATGAAGTCTGATTGTTATGATTGCGGGAGAATTCTGAAAGCATTAAGTCGTTGATTTCAACTTTACTGTTGGCTTTTCGAACGGAAATCATTAGATAGCAAATTTCTTCCGGTTTGAATTTTGAAAATGTATTTTTCCCATAACAGCAAATTATTGTATGTGTATTTTTTACGCCGTCCGAGTTCAGCGGAAAATCATTTTTGTCGATATATTGACCGAGGGTGATGTCAACAATGTCGCCCTGAGAAGCGTTTATGTCCAGAAATAAAAATCCATATTTAAGTTCTTCAAGTTTGAATAATAGATATTCTCCCTCCTTTACCGAGTCAGCCGGTTTAACTTCAGTTAATTTGAAATCGCAATGCTTCATATAGCTTGAAATGTCCAAAGCATTTTCAAAGGTCGGCATATAGGATTGAGAATTCAAACGCTCAAAGGAAATAGATGGAGTTGCTTCGCTCAGCGGCATCCGTAACGGACCGGCAATGTTCCAGGAATTCTCCGCGTCTTCAATTGTATCTTGAAAAAGCTTAAGGTCATCATTTGATATCGTCGGAAACGCAAAAGTTATTCCGACGCTGCTTTCTTCTATTTCCTGAAGAACGAGCAGCCGGTTCCAGCCGGCTTTTAACTGCAAAGTCGCTTTATTGTTTTCTAAGCTGAAAAGTTTATTATCCTGTCGGTTTTTGGATTTGACCAATGATTTGTTGCAGAAAAATTTATAAGGCTCGTCGGCAAAAACTTCTACTTCCAGTTTTTGTTTTGATTCCATAAACAAAAAAGTTACCGCGGCATAAATTCCGGGATCTGTAAAAATATCGTTAAAATTAAAATGAGTTACAGCACAAGCAGAATTATATATGCCTTTAGAGAGGTTTTCGAAGGAATAAATCTCGTCAATGGAATTTGGAGACAGCGGGCATATTTCGAGATTATCTTTAATGCGCTGAATAGAGCTGACATGATCAGGATTGTGCCATCTCGAATCAAGATTGCCGGGACTTTTCATCCAGTCAAGCGGATAGTGATTGTAATTTATGGATTCAGTCATCCCGCGCCTGGCGCTCATGTATGAGCAGGGATTAGTGAAGTTATCAGCCTCAAGTACGTCCCATTTTTTATCAGTCCACAAGAAAGCTTTGTGATCCAGATTTAATTGACACCACACGCCGGGTATTTTTAATGTACGGCGGGAGTTTTTCGGCAAAGTATGTGAAACTACTATGGCAATAACGTTAGAGCCTTGCTGCAGATAATATGAAAGGTCGTATTCGTCAACATAAGTAGAACATGTAGAATGATTTGCGCGCGGCCCAAAGCCGACCAGGCGTTCGTTGACAAATAATTGATATGAACAATTCGCGCTGATCCAGAAATCGGCAACACTGTGACTGTTGTTAAGCAAAAATTCTTTACGGATAAGCAAGGATGAATTCGGAGCATTAATAAGAGATTTTTCCCAAATCCAATTTCCCAAAATTTCTTTAGGTAATTTGCTATGATCCATATAACACCTACTCCCTAATCATCCACAAGAGATTACAGTAATCTTAATTTTACACAATACTATGTACGCTGGAAGTGCTTTTGTCAAACTTTTTATTAATAGTTGAAGCTTTTAACAGAGTTAGAATTTGGAAAATGTTAAATGTAGTGTTAGAGTTAATTAATAAAAATTTTAAAAGTAAAAGGTTATTAATGCTTATATATACGCCGGATTCATATTCAAAAAGTTCACCTTCAGGCAAGCGCGCTTTGTTTCTTGACCGGGACGGCGTAATTAATACAGAAATCAATTACCTGTATAAAATTGAGGATTTTGAATTTATTGATGGTATTTTTGATTTATGCAGGACCGCTGTTGAACATAATTACCGGGTGGTCGTAGTTACGAACCAATCCGGTATTGCTCGTGGTTATTACAGCGAAACGGATTTGGAGAAACTCACAAAGTGGATGATGCGGGAGTTTGCCGGACACGGCATCGAAATTTCAAAGGTATACGCTTGTCCGCATTTGATTAACGCTGACCTGGAGTCTTATCGTCGCGATTGTCACGCCCGCAAACCAAATCCAGGAATGTTATTACAAGCGAAAGAGGATTTCAATCTGGATTTGTCAAAATGTATTTTTATCGGAGACAAAAAAAGAGATATGGAAGCGGGGCTGCGTGCTGGAATAGGCAGCTTGATTTTATTTGATGCCAGTACTTCTGTACCCGAAGAGTTAGATTTAAAAGTAAGTATTGTCTCAAATCTTAATCAGGCAAAAGAAAAACTTTTTAATAAATAATTACTGGGGTATGCACTTAAGGCAAGCGCATACCCCAGTTAATATTATTCGCTTCGATTTAATCTCAAAATCATATTTGTCTTGTTATAAATATAAATAGCCACAGGTAAAACCTGTGGTTTGAAACAGTAAAATGCACCAACCCCGCCGGGGTTGATGTTTTGGGAACGCGAATATCCCACGGGTTTTACCCGCGGCTATTTAAATATAACCCCATTGGGGTAATTTAATATTTAATCGCATCAACCGGACAGGAATTCAGACAACGCGCGCAACTGAAACAATCCGCCGGTAGTTTTTTCCTGTTTACCAGATCCTTGGCGGCATCTGTTGGACATGCTTTGATACAGGCTCCGCATTTCGTGCACTTCTCTTTATCAATTCGAACACGAAACACAGCGAATCTTTCGACTATCCAGGAAATAAACCCAAAAGGACAGATAAGCTGACAAAACGGGCGGTATGTAACAAATGAAGCCATCAAGGCAACAAGTACTGTCATGAATATCACGACTGATTCAAAATCAAGATTAAACAGGTTGAAGGGATTGAGATTGTGATAAATTACAAAGCCTCTGCGCCCTCCGATAATTCCAAACAGAAAAAGCAGCATTGTTAAAAACAGCAGTGATCGAATCGCGTTTGTCAATATAAACGGTACTTTCCTTTTTTTGATTTTTTTCAAAATCGGAATCGTGTAGAATAACTCCTGCAAGGCTCCGAAAGGACATGCCCAGCCGCAAATTATTTTACTTCCGACAAGCGCAAGCGCAATAAAAAAGAGAAAGGCGGCTGCTTTTGCTGCCGGATCAGGATAAAGTCCCACCATACATTTAAAGACTTTGACTGTTCCCTCCATTGGATTAGGTGATTTTCCCAACAGGAATCCGGCAACGATTACCGAAATGATGAGAAACAGTATGTATGGTGTCCTGGGGTACCAGATGCTTCTTTGTTCGAGACTTGACATGTCAGGACGTCCAAGCCTGACAAGAAAAACAAGTCCGCCCAGAACCAGGACAACAAATACATAATATTTCAACATACTGCCGCGATGCGAAAGAATGTGCTCTACAGCGTGCTCAAGCTCTTCCGTTGAGATACCTAATGCTCTTAACGGCTTCCGTTTGGGGACATCAAGAGGCAGATCCAGTTCACGGGCAAAACCCTTGCCTGTAACTCCAAGCAGCGGTGCAGTATCTTTGATTGACATGTTAATATTGAAATTTTGTATTCTTTTTGGCTTAACAGCAAGCGAATCCATCAATAAACCAACTGTCACAATGATACACATAGCTATGATTGTAGAAAATAACCATATACGCTGCTTAGAAGAAAGTTGTGAAAACCAGGAATAATTCTGCATAATCCATACCTCATAGTTATAATTTATATATTTGACTATATTGAAATTACTTTATCTGAATCATTTATAAGATTGTATAAGTCCTGCATTGTTGATAGCGGACAAAGTTCTGAACCTTCCGAATTGCGGATCTTTAAACATGTGCCGCATGCCAGGATTTTACCGCCATTATTCACAAAAGACTGCATTTGTTCAGTTACTTTGAATTTCTCCGTGTCAAGACTTTCACATTCTACGCCGTTTGCCAGCAGGAACACTTGCGCAGAATCATTTTTTTGTAATGCAAAAATCCCCAAACGGAATGCGTTCCAGATACTCTCAGAATCCGTCGAATAGATAACAATACCAAGTTTCATAGCTTTTCTCCTTTTTTTAAATTTTTTCTATACAAGTTTTTCCGCGCCGCTGTATACTTCTTCCACTTTCAGTACTGCTGCCGCATGTCCGGGATGTTTCTTCGGGTTCCATTTTTGCATGTCATCGAAAATCGCGCCTTCATTACAGTATTGAATGCTGCCCTTAATCTGATAAGCTTTATTTTCTTCTGTGATAAAAAGCAGAACGCCTTTGCTGCCGGCAAGAATATTTTTTCTGGTTTTGTCAAAATAGTTATCCGCGACAACAAGGGTTTCTTCATCATATTTGCTGACACAACTCGCATAAATAGAGTTTGCGGTTCCGTCTTCACTAACTGTTGTCAAGACGATTGCTCCAGCGCGATTTTCCCATGCTTCACTAACGATTTTTGGTAGTTTTGCCATTTTAGTTTTCCTGGTTTGTTTTGATTTGTGTAATATTGTATTAGGGTTCATTTACAATATCAACCAAATCAGGCTGATCGTAGAATTTACCCTTAGTAGTAACTTTTACTTCTCCATTTTGGACAATTTCAGCCTCCAATAAATATAGAGAATGTGAAGACTGTGTAATTCTAGCCGAGACAGTTGCTTTTCTGCATGTTGCGACAGGATGCCGATTTCCGCAAGCAAACATGCAATTGCACATCGCGCTATCTAAAATTGATGAGATTATTCCGCCATGAAGTATTCCTGGATAACCTTCAAAAACTTTATTATATTTAAAATCAGCCTTAACGCTTTTATCATCAGCAACATCAAACTTTAAATGTAGTCCGTTTGTATTTGTTAAACTACAAGCGATGCATTGGGGATGTACTTGATCGCGAATCTTATTAAGTTTTTTATTTATTTTTGTCATAATCATAAAAATTCAAAAACCGGGTGCCCCCTGTTGCGGAACACCCTTTTGATAAATAATTAATAGATATAACTATTAATCATTTAGTTCATCCAAACGCTTTTTAATTGCTTCCAGATCATTTTTAAGAGCTTTTGACTCATTTGCAAGGAACTCTTTTTCCTGATCCGGGTTTATTGCCGGGGCTTGCATGGCTTCGGGTGCATAGAAACGATTCCGAAAACCGAAACCCATGCCTCTGCCACCGCCTCGTCCCATTCCCATTCCACGTCCTAAGCCACCATATCCCGCTTGATTGGCGAATCCTGGTGTTGCGAATCCCGCACAGTAACCAGTTGCCCTTCCGGTCATTGGTCCTGCGCCCATTGGTCCTGTTCCATTTCCTCCAGGCATAATTTACCTCCGTTTTGAGGATGTTATATTTTTGAGTTTTGCAAATTTCGCAAAACTGGCGATAATTATTTTTAATTATGGTTGTTTTAATTGCGAAATTTTACGAATAGCATTTTCTGCGGCTTTAATCAGCGCTGTTTTAGTTGGTGCGCCACTGAGCAAAGGATGTGAACCAACCTGGAAAGAAATTAATTCGTAAACCGTAACATATTTCTGAATAGCCAAAGCAATCACATTGATAAGCTCGGCAGATGATTTTGAACCAACAATTTCTCCGCCGATTATCTGACCATCTTCCGGCATTATTACAAGTTTGACAGTTAATTTTTTTGCGTCCGGCAAAGTTCCGGGATGACGGTCAACATCACTGAATGAACTTGTAATATATGAAATGTCGGCTCGTTCAGCTTCTTGCTCTATGGCTCCCGCCGAAGCAAAAATTGTTTTGCTTATTTCAGTTGCAAAAACTGACAGCGTTCCCGGAAAATTGCGCTTTATTCTTATCTTGAAAAGATTGTGCCCGAGAACCCTTGCTTCCGCGGTGGCAGTGGAAGCAAGCATGATATTGTCATTCCTGCCAGTTATAAATCCTGTAGTTTGAGCACAGTCACCAACCGCGAATACGTTCTCAATATTAGTTCTCTGATAATTATCAACAACGATCTGGCCATTATTATTGATATGGAACCCGGCATTTGCCGCAAGATCAACATTAGCTTTAAATCCCAAAGCCGCAATAAGCATATCTCCTTCCACGGTTTTTCCCGAGTCAAGGATCACTTTGCGTTTGTTTTTGCTGCAAACGATTTTTGTTATGGGGCTTTTTGAATGCATTATTACGCCGGAATCCGTCAATTTTTGATTAACTATTTCCGCGAATTCCGGTGAAAAAACTCGATGCAGGCAATTTCCCGAACGGAAAATCAAATGAACTTCTTTATCCGCCTCCAAGGCCAGTTGTTCTGCTGTTTCCACGGCAGTAAACCCTGATCCCAAAACAATAATTTTAGTTGCTTTAGCAGCT
>DAOWBJ010000152.1 GCA_030634125.1 Victivallales bacterium | reverse complement strand
CCAATTTCCGTGTATTGAGCTTAAATTAGCATTTTCTTCATTTTTTCATAGGCTTAATTGCTATGATCAGTGATGTTTTTCCTGAATTTATTCAAAATTCCATTAACATTAGCGATGCCGGATGCTTTTAATCGTTGTAAAATTTCTTTCTGTTTTTTGTTTAATTCCGTCATGCAATAATTACTCTGCTCCAGGTTTTTGATATAAATTTCATCAATAGAGCAACTGCTCAACTCCTTGTATACGGCACAGTGAGTTTTAATATCCCCAGATAACTTCCCAGGATTTTCTCTTAATAAGTTTGAGATTGTTCTATTTATCAGATAAGCCAAAACGCAAATAGTATAATGCGCTTTTATATGCTTTTCCAGCCATACATAGACAGGAGCTATTTCGATAAATGATTTAATATCTCTGAAAGCATCTTCAATAATCACTTTTTCTCTATACGGGCGCAAGGCATCTTCAGATGAAACTACAAAGTCATCCTGGCTGTTTTTTTCACTGAGATTGGTGACCAGCATCCAGAATCCATCCATTTTCATCGCCGATTTTTTCTTCTTTTCATCAATATGCATATGCCCCTGAAAGCTATTGATCTTTCTGCCGTCATCCTCAATAATCAATGGGTTCAGCTCTATTTCAGCAAAGGAACTGATTTTACATTTTGCCATATATTTGCTGAATTTGCTTAATGTAGTTTCATATGCTCTGCTTTTCCGGGCAGATTCAAGCTCGTCGTTCAGTTCAGTGAGAATATCATTGCTGAATAATTTGATTGACTTTTCTCTTGCATTTCTCTGATCGATAAACAGTTGAGGATTGAAACAGAGAATATATCGCCGTGAATTTACGACCTTTATTTCTCTGTAGTATGTGGTGGAATTAACCTTGATGAACACTTCATCGCTGTTGATTTGAGTATGAATCTTTTCGGGCGAAAACTCCGAATATTTTTCAAAATTAATTTGATCCGCACAAATATTTTCCAGCTGATTCCTATCCATCGCGGAAATATATTTTATTCCACTGTTTTCAAATCGCCCAAGATTGTCATCTGAGACAAAGCCACGGTCAAAAACAGCAGTTATATTTAACTCCTTAAATTTATTTCTGCATTTTTCAAGCAACCATTCAACTGTAGTCGCGTCAGCAGTCCCACCCGGAAGAATTTCCCAGTAAAACGGTATCCCTGATTCTGTTACCAGCAGAGCAAGAACGACATGGGTTCGAAAACCCTCTTTGCAATGACCGTATTTTGAAATAATACATTTTGTGCCACTGAACGTAGTTGATGACAGATCATAATATACTTGATTTAAGCTGTCGCTGAATCTTTGCTTGTACTCTGCTAACAAATGATCACAGATATTATCCTTGTTTTTTTCGATATACTTCAGCTCCCTGAATATACGTGATTTGTTAATTTTATCAGCGGATATATTCAGTTGTTGCGGCAAGGCGGTCTTACTTAACCACTCTGGCACCGCTGATTTAGACTCAGGCGTGACACACCGATTTACAGTCAATATCCTCGCTATGGTCGTCAGTGGAATGTCACTTTTCCCGTTTGTATCATGAAAAGCTCTATCCAGTTTCCAATAGTCCCAGAACTTATTGACTACGGCAAGGGCACAATATTCATAATGCTTTCTCGTAACAATATTTTCCAGAGTTGTTATCACTGAAGATGGATTTTTTATGATATGTAATAATTTCTTCCACCAGTTCACCTCATCAGCAGTCAGCTTGCCAAGTTTTAGCTCCACCTTATGCCTGTTTTTACCATTTTTTCTAACTGACCTGGCAAGAGAATAACTTTTATATTTCTTGCCCTTGTAAGTTCCGCCACCCCAGTGTAAATGCAAAAATGCGATATTCATAACGACTCCTTTTTTGTGTTAGGCTTAATAGTAAGCGTATTAATTAATATAACCGAACTTAAGAATATTTCAAGTGAATAATATTCTTAGGCTTAATTTTTTAGCAAAAAAAATTATTTTGAGCTTAATTTTGCATTTTTAACGGTTTTGGTGGTAAACATGGGATTAATGAACATCTTTTAAACAGTAATAGCGTGTTCGATAGAACTTGTTTCGCTGAGTTCTGTCAATGCCCAGACCAGGGCATCCATGCGGTCGGGACTGGATTTTGCGGTCGCGGGAGTGTAAGAACACATTTGCTCCTCAAGCTCAAGGAATGAACCGACGTGATGAACTCTGCCCTGCTCGTAAAGAGCGGCAATTGGTTCGGCTCGAACAAATTTTCCGCGTGCGGCATGAACGTTTTTGCAGGCAATTTCCGGAGCTACCCGGCGAAGATTGGCGACTATCAAATCCCCGCCGTTATTGACTTCGGCGACAACACGGTCAGCTTGCCATTTATTATATTCGCCGCAAACAGCCCGTGCCCATTCAAGCGGAGTACCGTGCAGCGAAGCGTCGCTTAAGACAAAGTAGTTGTCATCACTGCTCCTGCCCGCCGCGACAATACCGGTTTCATCTGAACCGCTTCGCGAACTTACCGCGGGATCGACGCCGACAACCACCCGCGGCAAAGGCGGAGCTTCAATAACCCGGCAAGCATCAATCATGCCGTGTTTCCAAAGAGCTCCTTCTGTTTCATCCAACCAGCGCCCTTCCAGGAAGCGCTGGCGCTGGCGCCGGCTCAAACCGGATAAAGTTTCATCAATATAGCCGTCCGGCAGATTTTCCGCGTTTCCAGTGGGATTCATCAACATAGAGACGTAATTTTCAGGAAAGAGCATGGGAGTTTTGCTTTCAGGATCGATTTTATCGACGAAAAGCTTGTAGCTCCAATGTTTTTTACCTGAAGGATTGCAGTCAAAGTAGGCTTTGTTGATTAAAGATGTCTTTTGCGCCAGTCTGGTCAAAGCGGTCATTATCGCTGTATATGAGATTTCCGAACACTCATTGAAATATATCGTCGCGAACTCACGGCCTAATATTTTATCGGCACGTTCGGCGCTGTCCAGACCGCCAAACCAGATTTCTGAACCGTTCGATAACTGAATCAAACCGTCAACACGATGTTCCTTCCATTTCAATCCGGGAAAACATAAACGCATAACCTTAAGGAAAGTGTCATTCCAGATTGACTGCCGCACGGCATTTGCCCGAAAACGCAGGATAGCGTGCCGACTGCCGGGAGCTTTGAGCGCGCGAATAATCAAAGCGTAGATTAAAATAAAAGTTTTTCCCGAGCGTGAACCGCCAAAAAGCAAAACGTATTTAGCCGTAGCGCTTAACAATCTAATTGCTTCCAGTTGATCACAGGTTTTTTTGAATTCCTTCTTTTTTGTCATTTTTTACAAATCCTTTTCGTCTTCATCTAATTCTAAATCAAAATCATTTTGCGTTTGTTTTTCACTCCACCTTTGCGGACAGCGGTTTTTGAGCCAAAAAAGCAGGGCGCGGACATCGGGAGCTACTTCCTTGCTAACGACACGGCGCTTCAAAGTTTCGAGCGGTTCCCCGGTCTTTTTATCAACCATGTCTTCTGAATAAACTTCTTTCTGCTGAAAACCAAGAGCGCGCCTCAGTAAAGCATCCTCAGCTTGTTTCTCGGGTGTCAGACTTTTCCCTTCCTCGAAAGCGTTTTTCACACGCGGCAATTCCTGCAGCAGCTGGTCAAATTCACCAATACTTATATTAAGTTTTTCAGACGTGGATTTTTTATCAAGTCCTGATTTCGCGCATTGTTCGACCGCGAATACCAGGGCGTTAATTAGATGTTCATGTTCCATATTTACCTCATTTATTTAAATAGCTAATGTTTACCTTTGAGCTGAATGTCAACTGCAATCAAGGCTTTTTTATGGATATGGTTTGAAAGCAGCACTTTAAATGATAAACTATTGTTAAAAAATAAACAGGTGCCTACTATGACATTACTTTCATCACAAATTGAAACTTACATGGAAAGCTCTTCCTGGATCAGAAAAATGTTTGAACAGGGAATGGAGCTTAAAAAAACTTATGGCGCTGAAAACGTTTATGATTTCAGCCTGGGAAATCCTGATTTGCCGCCGCCGGACAGTGTCGGCAAAGCATTGCGCGAAGTCGCGGACAACGCTTCAAAACCTTTTTCATTGGGCTACATGCCCAATGCCGGTTATCCTGAAGCGCGCGAAGCTCTGGCTGGCTATTTGAGTAAAACTCAAGGCGAAGATATTCAGGCGAAAGATCTTATCCTGACCTGCGGCGCGGCGGGTGCGATCAACGCTTTTTTCCGTGCGGTAATGGAGCCGGACGATGAAATCGTCTGCCCTGCCCCATATTTTGTGGAATACGGTTTTTATGCGGGAAATTTCAATGCGAAACTGGTTCCAGTCAAATCAAAACCTTTGACTTTTGAGTTGGATGTTCCGGCTTTGGAAAAAGCTTTCACCGACAAAACCCGAGCCGTCATCGTCAATTCCCCGAACAATCCGACGGGACAGATTTACACTCGAGAAGAGCTTGAAACTTTGTCTGAAGCTATACGAAAACATTCCGAAAAGATCGGACGTGTTATTTATTTAGTTTCAGACGAACCCTATCGTTTTTTAAATTACGATAAACTCGAATTGCCATCCGTATTCGACCTTTATAAGCACAGCGTAATCATGGGCTCATTTTCCAAAAGCTTATCTTTAGCGGGAGCTCGAATCGGTTATCTCGCAATCAATCCGAAAATTGAAAATGCTCAGCAGTTATACAACGGCGTAGTCATGACCAACCGTATTTTAGGCTATGTCAACGCGCCTGCTGTCGCGCAAAAGATTTTAACCGCCTGCGTTAATTCGGAAGTAGATGTCGAGATTTATCGTCAACGACGCGACGCAATGGCAAAAGTCCTGGACAATGCCGGCATTGAATACACTCTCCCGAAAGGAGCTTTTTACTTTTTCGCCAAATCTCCACTTGAGGACGATGTTGAATTCGTCAGCTTATTGCTCAAGGAAAATATCCTCGCGGTTCCGGGCAGGGGCTTTGGTTATCCGGGATATTTCCGTTTGACTTTCTGTGTGGATAAAGAAGTTATCGAAAAATCAAGATCTGGCTTTAAAAGAGCAGTAAATAAAATAAGCCGGATGTAACGGCTCGCCGATCCAACAGGCGAAACTGTTGGTCGCCATCTCCAATGGCGAAATTCAAGCCCGCAGGGCGCAAATAGACCCAATCAATTCTCGAAAAGAGAGGCTTTTCAGAAAAGAGCGCAGCAATTTTCT
>DAOWBJ010000244.1 GCA_030634125.1 Victivallales bacterium | reverse complement strand
AATCAACGGCAGTATATATAAACTTGAATGTTTAACCGCCAAAGGAATTAAGGCTCCGAAAAAAAGTCCAGCCGATATCGGACAAAACGATAAGGCGAAAAGTACACCAAGCGGCATGGCAAACCATATTCCGTTTTTCTCCGCTTTCTTTTGAATGCCGTCACCGAAAAAATTTAAAGAAAGCCTGCCCCCGATTATTCCGAGAAGAACCATTCCCAACAAAATCAAAATCGGACCAAGCGCTTCATTAAGATATTGCTGGAGGAAACGTGATACTTCACCGCTGACCATCAACCCCGCGATGATTCCGGCGCCAAGAACCATATAGGTCAGAGTGCGCCCGATTGCGTATAATATGCCGGAAAAAATAACTCCGCGGTCATTACCCATTTGTCGTCCAATAAAGGAAATGGCGGCAATATTGCTCGCCAGCGGACATGGACTGACCGCGGTCAATATTCCGAGCCATAATGCGGAAAAAATCACAATCCAGGTCATTTTGTTCCTCCTTGCGGCGGCAGGTAAACTTGTATGGCTTTACTGATGTAAGCGTTGAACTCAGCAGGTTTCTGGAATAATGTCCAGACTTTGTCAAGCCGCTGATGAGCCACTATTTTACCCGCTTGTATTTTAGCGACTACTACACAGCTGGCAAGTACGTCAAAACGTTTTGCCAGAGTTTCGTTTTCCTGAAAATTCACCTCAGCGAATTCTATTTTATCATCAGCCATTTCTTGTAAATACTTGTCTTCAAGCAGTTGTTCGGTCATTTTTTGAATGTTGTTGCAGCTTGTACAGCGCATAGTTCCATGCATGTAATAAACCCGCACCAGAGATGCTTTTTTCGTATCCTTTCCCTGAACTGATTTTTTAGAGACACTGTGCTTGCCCAGGGCAAAACCGATGCTGATTAAAACAAAAGCTGTCAATACATTTTTTAAAACTTTCCCATCTTTTTTCATGCATGCACCTCAATTTTTATTTCTTTGTTTTCTTTAAAGCGGGCAGATCATAGCCCAATTCTTTCCATTTTTTCAATATCTCTTCTTCTGAAAAATATCCCGTATGCCGCCATAATTCCTTACCTTCGCCATCGAAAAATATTTGAACAGGTATGCTGTTTATTTTGTATTTTTCCCCTATAGCGATATTTTCCTTGAGCCAGACGTCAACGAATGAAACTTTTATAATTCCAGTATATTCTTTTTTCAGTTTAGTCAGAATCGGCTCCATCATCTGGCAAGGCACACAGTGCTTTGAACCAAGCTCAAGCAGTGCCGGCAATTTTATTTCTTTCGCTTTTGTAACAGGTACAATGCTTGTCGGGGCGTTGCTTTGTGAAACGAATGGACAAGTACCCGGAGACTGTTGCGCCCTGTAAATCATTATCCCGGCAAGCACGACATAAGCTGTAATTGTTAATATTAAAAATGTTTTTTTCTTTTTCTTTTTGTCATTCATTTCAGCAACTCCTTTATTTCTTCTACTTGTGGTACTTTTCCGGCTATTTTAACTTCACCGTCAACGACTAATGCCGGTGTCATCATGACCCCGAATGACATTATATCAGTTATGCCGCTTACTTTTTCCAGTTCGAAGTCAATACCAAGTTCTTCAGCCGCGTTTTCCGCGTTTTTCGAGAGTTGTTTACACTTCGGACATCCTGTTCCCAGAATTTGAATTTTCATTTTTTGCTCCTGTTTTAGTTGGGTTTAAGTGCGGATTGCACCGAAAATCATTCCGCTTATAGTTGCCATTATTATTACGATAGATACGAAAACGATAGTTTTTTTAGTTCCGAGCACACTCCTGATAACCAGCATATTGGGCAAGCTCAAAGCCGGACCCGCGAGCAGCAATGCCAAAGCCGGACCTTTGCCCATGCCGTTGGCTATCAGTCCCTGCAGGATAGGTACTTCGGTCAAAGTGGCAAAGTACATAAACGCTCCCGCGAATGAAGCAAAGAAATTTGCCCTTAAAGAATTACCTCCAAGTGCTTCGGCAACCCATTCAGAGGGGATCAGCCCTTCATGTCCAACGCGCCCGAGGAGAGCCCCGGCAATGAGAACCCCGAAAAGCAGCAGTGGCAAAATTTGTTTCGCGAACCCCCATGAAGACGCGAACCATTCTCCGGTTTCGCCTTTATCGGTACTGGTAAAGCTGGAAAGCCCAATGACTCCCGCCGAAAACGCGATGAGCGGCATTTCAGGGAATAATACGGCAAAAATCACTACTGGAATGGCTGTTATAAGCACTTTCCACCATTTAAAATCAAACCACGCGACAAGCATTATGCCGAGCAGAATGGAGAAAGTTGAAGCTATTATCCACTTAGCCGCATAAATAGAAGCCCATAAACCGCTGGCTGAATCAGTTTTCCCCCAGTTGGCGAAAACGAGAATTCCCACCATTGAAGCAAAGTATAAAACATTTTGCCAAAGCGGACGTTTGACTTCTTCATCCTGCATTCCCATTTGCGCGGCGGCTTTGGCTGTTTCTTCTTTTCTGAAAATAAAATGCATCAGCACTCCAACCACCACGCTGAAGATAACAGCTCCGACGGCCCGGGCAATACCGAGCTCCATGCCGAGAACTCTTGCGGTCAGCACGATAGCCAGAACATTAATAGCCGGACCGGAATACAGGAACGCGCACGCGGGGCCCAGCCCGGCCCCCATTTTATATATCCCCGCGAAAAGCGGCAGAACCGTGCATGAACAAACCGCTAAGACCGTACCCGATACCGAGGCAACTCCGTAAGCCAGTATTTTATTAGCCTTCGCGCCGAGGTATTTCATAACGGACGCCTGACTGACAAATACAGAAATCGCGCCGGCAATAAAAAACGCCGGAATCAAGCACAAAAGCACATGTTCACGGGCATACCATTTTACCAGATGAAATGCTTCAAGCACAGCATTGTTAAAGCGCCCTGTTCCAACCGGCAAATAAAAACACGCCAGAAATACTCCGGCAATTATTGCTAATTTTTTCCATTCTTTCTTCCAGTTCATTCTAAGGTCCTTATTTAAACATTGAAGATTGTTCTTCCAGGTTGCTCTTGATAATATTCTCAATGCAGTCCAGAAAATTTGTCATGCATGTAGCTTTTAAACTATAGAAAACTTTTTGACCACGTTTGTCAACCTGAACAATTCCGGCGTTTTTCAAGACCGACAAGTGCTTGGATATTGTAGAAAAATCAGAACCTATCGCCTCGACAAACTCGCAAACACATTTTTCGTCTTTTGCCAATTCTTCCACCATATAAATCCGCGTCTGATGCGCCAGTGCTTTCAAAATCTTAGCCTTCGCGCCGGATAAAGCCATATTTGTCTCTTTCATTCCGAAACCTTATAATTTATTATGTTATTTGGTAATATAACCAAATAACCAAGCTTTGTCAAGCCTTCAAATAAAATTAATTGCATTTTTGCGGAATATTTTTTATTTTTTATCTAAGACGACAGCTGTATTAGTGTTAGCCTTATACTGAGCGACTTTGCCGTTTGGCCAGATTACTTTTACTTTGATTTGACCTTGATGTTTGCCTATTCCGAAATGTAGACGTAAATCATTCTGATTGCCCTCGCCGGTTCCGGCTTCAACCTGGCGAATGTATTTTTGCCCATCACAGTCAATGATGACTTTCGCGCCTATAGCGGAAGTATTCGGAGCTTTGCCTTTAAGGGTGATTTCAAGCCAATTATAAGTATCGCTT
>DAOWBJ010000208.1 GCA_030634125.1 Victivallales bacterium | reverse complement strand
TCTAGAGTTGTTCCAGTTTTATTAGATTCATTGTATGAAACTTCTCCAATACAAATCACACTATCAATGTTTGTACCTGCTATGAATTTGTTCCAGTCAACTGTGAATTCTGTTGTTTCATAACGCCCATCAGGTAACAAGGCTGTTGTAATTAATTTTAATTTTGAGCCTAAACGACGGCAACTGAAGCGACCGATTCCTTTCGCCCCTGATCTTTTTCTGCCATACTTGGGAGAAAAGTTAGCTTTAACTTTATTTGTTGTAGCAATTTTCATCCAATAATTTTGAACTTCCTTGTCAGTCATTCCAGAACCGTTATCAACAACAGAAATATAGCATCCGTATTTTGGATGATTTGTATTTATGGAAATATCAACTTTCCGTGCATCGGCGTCGTAAGAATTCTTAACTAATTCAAGCAATGCAACATGAACACTTTCAACGAGCTTTTCTCCAAGCTCTGAAAGTAAAGCACTATCCACTGTGAATTTTAGTTCTGACATTACAACCCCTCAGTTGTTAAGTTTGCTAAAAAATAAGCTTAAAAAATTAATCTGTTTTAATAAATAAATCTAACACTATAAATCCTATTTTCAAGGTTAAATACAAGTATTCAGGTTTACTTTTGATTTAACATGTTAACTACACTTTAAAATAATTATTGGCTAAACGGTAAATAGGCTTTTATAAAACTTCATTATTTCAAACTCTGACAAGTATATAATATCATCTGAATTATTGAAATATTATTGAATAAAACTCTAGGTTTCGGTGGATTCTTTGTCTGCTTTTTTTAGGTGATTAAATTTGTATGTTTCGATTTCCTTGTGAAGCTTTACTAATTCAGACGGGGTGAGGTAATCTAGGTTTTCTATGATTATCTGTTTGATTGGGTCAACCGGGGCTTCCAGGTTTATTGTTTGCAGTTCCATGCTTGATTTTGCTTCCACAAAAAGTCGGTTGAGAAGCGCCAGCTCACAGTTTGACGCGCCTTTTTTATATAAAAGATCACTTGCATCTTTGAACTGTTCACCCATAAAAATAATTTTACCGTTAAATATATGGGAAACATGCTGGCGGGTTCTACCTACTACCTCGGCTATATCAACCTGCTTTACTTTACATTTGACTGCCAGCACTCGTAAATAGTCCGCGAATTTTTGTCTTCTTTCTCTGTCGTAAGCCATGTTCTTACTCCTAGTTAGTTATTAAGCTGTCTACTTAAATAATATAACACCATAAATAAGAAAAGTCAAGCTTTTTGAAAATTATGTTAATCAAAACATTGACACTATAACGTATTGTACTGTACGCAAGCTCGATTTTATCATTCAAGCGAGTATAAATTGATTGTCAATAAGAGTTAAAAGTCCTGAAGTTTTATCAGCTTTGATTATTGCCAGGGCAATATATTTTTGAATGGTTTGAACTACTGGTCTGGCGCCAAATTCAGGATTAACTCCTTCGTTCATCAGGAACGGCAGAATGTTTTCATCATACTCTAATGAATATTCTTTTTCCTGTAGTCTGAATATTTCCGCTTCTACTTTTTGCTTTACGATTTGCTGCATCACTTCATATTCCAGCGGCTTGAAGCATATCTGGCAGTCACGCCGGATTCTACCTAAAAACTCCGGGCGAAAATGTGATTTTACCAGACGTTCGACTATTCGCCTGGCTATGGCAAAATTATTCTGACCCATAATGTTTTTACTACCGATATTTGAGGTCATGATTATGTAATACTCTGACAGATCATAAACTTTTTGATTGTGAGTTATCTTAGCTTCGGAAAGGATTTGCAGAAAATAATCGAATATCTCCATATTGCCTTTTTCTATTTCATCAAGCAATATTAGTCCACTTGAATTTTTCTTAAGCTTTACCGTTAAATCCCGTAGAAATTTTTCACTATTTTTGTATTCGCTCATGTCGAAACGCAGAAGTTCCTTATCCAAAACTTGTGCCAATACTTTAGCGGTTTCTGTTTTACCGGTTCCGGTTGGCCCGGTAAAAAGAAACGCTCCCTTTGGTTCATTGTCCGGCGCAAGATTGGCTTCTCCGATCTTTATGTAATTTACCAGAGGCTCAAATACATGATTTTGTCCTAAAATTTTAGTTCTCAGCAAGTTTTGCATCTGCTTCCCTCAAGTGGTTAAATTTATATATTTCAATTTTTTTGTGAATTTTTACTAACTCAGATGACGAGAGATGATCAAGGTTTTCCATGATTACCTGCTTAATTGGATCAATAGGAACGATCAAATTTATTTTTTGTAAATCTATACCTGATTTAACTTCCACAAAAAGGCGTTTTAACAAAGATAGTTCATCGATTGACGCACCTTTTTTATGCAAAAACTTACACATGGTATTGAATTGTTCTGATGCAAAAATAATTTTCCCGTTAAATACATGGGAAACATGCTGGCGGGATTTGTTTATACTCCTCGCTATTGCAACCTGTCTTATGGAGTACTTTAAACAAAGTAAAATTATTTGTTTCCTGAATTTATTTTTTCTTTCTTTATTGCAAGTCATTCTTTCCCCCTGTTTTTTGGTTATTCGTGCTTAATTATTTTAATAATGAATATAATACCAGTTTTTCAAAAAGTCAAATCTTAAATATTTGTATAATGAAGCCTTGACAAATAGATTTTAATGTGTTATGATTAAAGAAAGTAAAATGATTCACACTTTTGTGTAATGAAGTATTGACATAAACAAAAAAGAGAAAAACAACTATGAATAATGACGAATTAATAATTGAACAAGTAACAGATGGAAGCAATGTTACTAGGAAATGGTTTGGTTTTACTGACAAGGAAATTATTTTTCCATTGTTGGGAGCTATTGGCAGTGCGATGCTGATAATGTTGAATAATATCGGTGTTTCAATGTTGATTCTTGCGCCGATTATTCCGATGCCGCTGGTTTTGTCCTTGATTGTGCTGTTTGCTTTGGTCTATAAAAAGCCGCCGCATTATGCGGAAGACTTGGCTGAAGAGACCTGCTACGGCAAAACTTATTCGCCCTATGCTAAGAAATTTAACCACGCACCCGACGGAATGTTTGTGGATGATGTAATTATCTGGGGTGATCTCGGAGCTGGTTCCTGGGCCTGCGGGCTTTCTTTGCTTATTCCCCCGATGGATTACGCCCGGAATGAAGATAAAAACTTTTTGAAGTGCCGCATTGATTCAATGCTTAGTTTCTTTGCCAAAGAAAAGTTAAGAGTTCAATTCTACTGGAAAGTCGGAGATAATTATACTGAACTGGAGGATTACGACCGCGCAACGGACGAACTTGAAAAAGACAGTCTTTGTTATAACTACAGGAAAGAAAGAAGTAAAGAGTATGAACAGCAACTTTCTGAAAGGCAGTTGCGCCGGGAAGAATTTTTCATATTCATAAGCAGTGAAATTTCTGAGCGGCTTTCTGAAAATCTTTCCGAGGATACTTATAATGACGCTGCCCGGGAATTACTCTCAAATATAAAAACTCATGCCAGGGAGCAGCTTAACCGGGCCGTGAGCTTTATGGACACTATCGGCATTGCTTCAAGAAGGCTGAAGACACTCGAATTGTGTAGTCTTGTGCGGAAATATTATAACCCATCGCATAGTTACGCACCGGTAAAGGACATCTTCAATAAAGATTTAAGCGTTAAAGAAAACTGTATTATGAGTGATATTACTGAATCCGCTGAATTCAGTATGGTTTTGGATAACCAGCATGTCTGCGTGTATGCCCTACAAGCTCCTCTGCCGAAACAGCTTTATCCCGGAATGCTCAACCAGCTCACGAAGCTGGGGATTCTCGGATACAGCATCACGGTCAATATCGTTGCCCGCGATCTTGACAAAGTAATCAGCCAGGAAGAAAGTGCGCTGAATGTTCTGCTAAAACAAATGCAGCAGAAAAACGCGTCGCACTCGCTGGAGCTTGCTTACAATCGCCGTCTGGAAATGCTTTCCGAGCTCGACGACGGCAGAGCGACTCCGCTTGACTGCCAGATTATTATTTCTGTCCATGCCGCCAGTGTTAGTGAAATGCAGGTCAAATCTACAGCTATAAAAGCATCTTTGACTAATCTAAATATCGGTTACTATGTGCTTTCGGAAAGCAAAAGCGCGACCAATGCATATTTTCAGGCAACGCCAGGCTGGCTGTATGGTAAACGTCCGAAACATTCATTCAGGACGCTTTCCAAGTACGCAAGCTGTTTGATTCCGTTCAGCTCTACATATACTGGGAATTTAACTAATGCCGAAGCAATTTATAATGGTGAAGAAGGCAACCTTGTCGGTATAAAACAGTTTGCCGGGGCTGTCAATGAGGATTCCGAC
>DAOWBJ010000174.1 GCA_030634125.1 Victivallales bacterium | reverse complement strand
GCTTGTTACGTTCAGTTGTTCAACCCCGTTCGGGGTTGGCGCATTTTACTGCTTCAAACCACAGGTTTTACCTGTGGCTATTTAAATTTAATCCCTCGGGGATTACTAAAAAAAGTTGCGCAATTGACAAGATTTTTCTTTTATCCTGTTTTATCCTGTTTATCCTGTCAAAATAACAAATTCATATACAATTAAATTAGCATCATATACTTATTCCAAGGTTACGCTGTTCCTACCTTGTTGTGCGACTTTTATGGAGTTATTTCCGATTAGTTTTATAGACAGGCAAAAAAATAGAGCTGGTATAAAAACCAGCTCTATTTGTGATTGTATTTAATTTATGATTGTTTAGATCATATTATCCCATAGTTCGCTGTCTTCGAGTTTGTTTTTGAAGGCATTTACGAATTCCGCGCCCATAGCGCCATCTACTACACGGTGGTCGGCGCTGAGAGTTACTTTCATGATATTGCGTATCACGATTTCATCGTCAATTACTACCGGCGTGGGAATGGATGATGATACCGCTAAGATCGCGGCTTCGCCGGGATTGATGATAGCTCCGAAACTTTCCACGTTCAACATTCCCATATTGGAAATAGTGAAAGATCCGCCTTTCATTTCATCCGGGCTCAATTTATTTGTGCGCGCTTTTTCGGCTAATTCAGCTACTTCCGCTTGAATTTCGTCGAGAGCTTTGCGGTCAGTATTTTTTACAACCGGGACTACCAGGCCGTTATCAACGCTTACCGCGACACCGACGTTTACTTTGCTTTTACGGATAACCGCATTGCCATGAACAGCGGCATTGACGTAAGGAAATTCTTTCAAAGTCATAGCCGCGGCTTTGACGATGAATACGTTTACGCTCAGGTTGATGCCGTCTTCTTTCAATTGTTTGCGTTTAGCCATCAGGTCAGTCATATCAATACTGACTGTTACATAAAAATGCGGTATGGTCTGTTTTGATTGAGTCAGGCGCTCTGCGATAATGCGGCGCATGCCGTTCATTTCCTGAGGTTTTTCATCTACCGCGTCTTTTACATCAGCTAAAGTTACCCGTCCGTTTTCTCCTGAGCCGTCAATCACGATAAGTTCGAGATCTTCTTTTTGTGCTAAATTAAATGCGGATGGAGTAATCTTTTTGTCGTAATACCCTGAAGTTTCGAGGTAATTCCTGACGTCTTTTTCGTTAACGCGTCCCGCCGCGCCGCCTGTGCCGTTGACCTTGTCCAGGTCGATCAAAAAATCCTGAGCGAATTTTCTGGCGCGGGGGCTCGGGTTGGGAGTATGAACAACCGGGACAGATGCAGAAGCGAACGTGGGTTCGAAGGGGACGTTCGCTTTTTGCACCTGACCGGTTGAAGTTTGAGTCGGGGCAGTCGCCGGAGCTGCTGTTTTTGGCGCCGGCGCGGCAGGTTTAGCCGGTGTTTCAGCTATTTCGGGAATTTCTTCACCGGGTTTGCCGAGAACACATGCTGTGATCATTACCGGAACTTCTTTTCCGGCCGGAACGATTATTTTGAGCAGTGTGCCCTCGAATTGAGATTCAACTTCGAGGACAGCTTTGTCGGTTTCGACTTCGAACAAAACATCGCCTTTTTTAATGACGTCGCCTTCTTTGGCGCGCCATGAATCTATGACAACAGTCTCTTCGGACTGTCCTAATTTTGGAACCGGTACTAATGTAGCCATTTTCAAATTCTCCGTTAAAGTGCTTATGCCAAAGTGCGGGCGGCGTTGACCATATCTTCAACAGTTGGCAGGAATGCCGCTTCAAGAGTATGCGCCTGAGGAGCAATACCGTTTTTAGCGCCGATTTTCAATACTGGAGCATCGAGGTAATCGAAGCATTGTGCAGTAATTTGAGAAACGATTTCGCCAGTGAAACTGCCGATGTCAACGCATTGGCTGATTGCCACGCAGCGGCCGGTTTTCTTAACTGACTCAAAAACAGTTTCCCAGTCAAACGGAACCAGTGTTCTCGGGTCGATGATTTCAACGCTGACACCTTCAGCTTCGAGAGCTTCGGCGGCTTTGACCGCGTCTGAGACCGCAGGTCCCCAAACGACAAATGTTACATCAGAACCTTCACGGACTATATTAGCTTCGCCAAACGGGATAGTGTATTCTTCTTCCGGCACGAAACCTCTTTCGTTATAAAGAAGTTGTCCCTCGACGAACATTACCGGATTGTCATCACGGATAGCTGTTTTGATCAAGCCCTTGGCATCGTATGGATTTGAAGGATATGCTACATATAATCCCGGGATATGGGCGAACATTGATTCGAGAGACTGTGAATGCTGACCGCCGTAGCCTTTGCCGCCGCCGACAGAACAACGTACAACCATCGGAACAGTTGTGGAAGCGCCGGTCATGTAATGCCATTTCGCCGCCTGGTTTGAGATTTGGTCTGAAGCCATCAGGGCGAAGTCCATATACATTAATTCAGCAACCGGGCGGTAGCCGCACATTGCCATACCTACCGCGTTACCGCAGATGCAGGCTTCTGAAATAGGAGTATTGAATACACGGTCGCGGCCGAATGATTCGAGGAAACCTTTTGACAGTTTGAAAGCACCGCCGTAGTCGGCTACGTCTTCACCAAAGAAAAGAACGCGTTTGTCGCGGAGCATTTCTTCCATGATACCTTCTTTGATAGCATCGCGGTAAGTAGCTGTAGAACCTTCACGGCGTTTGACGACCGGTAAGTCCTGATAAACTTCAACTTTTGTATATTTTTCAGGTACAACATCGCAAACAGAATCCGCGTACATGTGCTTGATAACGTCTTCCGCCACCGGATCTGGAGCGTCAGCGGCGCGGCGTGCGGCGCGGGCGTTACGGTCAGCAACTTTCTTTTCGATATCTTTGAGTTGTTTTTCTGTGAAAGCTTTAGATTTTTTCAATTCCATGCGGAATACATCGACCGGATCGACTTCTTTCCAGCGGGCTTCTTCTTCGCGTGTACGGTATTCGTTGCGCGGGTCAGACAAACTGTGTCCGTAGTAACGGTAAGTGTCGAGTTCCAGTAATACCGGACCTTCGCCTTTGGCAATGATTGCCTTGGCGCGGGTGATAGCGTCACGAACCGCGAGAACATCCATACCGTTTACAACTTCAGCGTGCATGTTGTTGTTTGAGAAACCGGCGGCACGGCGTGCAAGGTAATCCAAACCGTTTACTTCGCCGTCAGCACGGCCGGTCATACCGAAATGGTTATTTACGATAGCATAAATTATCGGCAGTCCGAATTTTGTCCGGGCGATGTCGCCGGTAAATTGTTCCTGAGCCGCCCAGTTGAGGGATTCGAGTACTACACCGTTGGCGTAGGCGCCGTCACCGGCAAAACTGCAAACTACGTTGTCGCGCATGTCTTCGTCGATACGGCAGACCATACTCGCGCCGGTAGCGATTGGAATACCGCCGCCCACGATAGCGTTAGCGCCGAGGTGCCCTACGCGGAAGTCAGCGATATGCATACCGCCGCCGCGACCTTTGCCGTAACCGGTTTCTTTACCGAAAAGCTCGGCGATTGTGCGGTAAACATGGTCTTCCATGACCGCTTCGCGGAGTTGTTCGCCCTTGAGGTTTGATAATTCAGGACAGCGTTCTTTTAATTCGTCTTCATTCATGCGTTTGATGGCATGAAAACCTTTGGCGATAGAGTCGCCGTGTCCACGGTGAGTGGAAGTAATCATATCAGAAATGCTCAAAACAGAACATGCTCCGGCAGCTGTGGCTTCCTGTCCGATAGACAAGTGAGTTGGTCCGCGGTAGTCGTAATCACTGATGATTTCGTAAGCGCCTGTACGGCATTTAAGAATCATTTCTTCAAATTCACGGATAACGAGCATTGACTCGTACATTTCCATGAGTTCAGCTTTGGTGACATTCCCGGCTTTTAATTCGTCCGCGATGTCCTTGTCGTACTGATAAGCAGTAATGTTTTTCAGTTTGATAGTCCGCTTTTTAAAGTCAGGACCTAAGTTACTGTAATAGTTACCCATTTTTTAACACTTCCTTTTTTTAGTTAGTTTCAATTATCAATTATCAATTATCAATTAATTACTTCTACTTCTTGTTCATTTAGTTTTTCTATAACTTCTTCTGATATATTGCAATCAGAAATAACTACGTCAATATCCTTAATACTGCCGCTTGCGGCAAAGGATGGTACGCCGATTTTGCTGCTGTCGACCAGAACGATGACTTTGGCGGCGCGGCGCATAATCAACTCTTTAGTATAAGCTTCATTGGGCTCGGTGGTTGAAATACCGCTTTCGGGGGTAAAGCCGATTGTTCCCATAAACGCTTTATTTATATTCAATGAATTAACGATCTGCGCGGTCAAAGGACCAACCAGAGTACGGCTGATCGCGCGGAATTCACCGCCGAGCAGAATCAGACGATGCGGACTTTCCATGAGTTCCGCCGCCGCCATAATTGAGTTGGTAACGATGGTCAAATTTTTCTTTTTATCCAGTTTGCGGGCGAGTGCAAGAACGGTACTGCCGCCGTCAAGGAATATAGAATCATCATCATCAATCATATCAAGAGCATGATTAGCGATTTGATCTTTTTCGTCTGCGTGAAAAGTAGCTTTCTTAGTAAAAACAGGTTCAGTCCGGGGAAATTGCACTCTAACAGCTCCGCCATGAACGCGTCGGGCTTTGCCTTGTTCTTCAAGGCTCTGCAGGTCGCGGCGCATGGATGCTTCAGTCACAATCAGCTGTTCGCTTAGCTCGTTAATATAACCGACTCCATTGCTCAAAATTCT
>DAOWBJ010000202.1 GCA_030634125.1 Victivallales bacterium | reverse complement strand
GTATTAAACGCCTACGAAGTCGCCAAGAAAGCGAAAATGCGTTTTTACAGTTACGGCGGTTGCATGTTATTAAAATAGCCGAACGTCGGCTTCGTTATATAAAAAACTGCTTGACCGCAGTCCGTAGTCCAGTGGCGGAAAACACTGGTCGTCCGTCTAAACTGGCGAAACTTAAGCCCGCAGGGCGCAACGAATCATACCGCTCTCGACTCTGCGTAGGCTGAGCCTGAGCAAAGCGAAAGGCAATAGCGAGACTTTTAAAAATAAGCTTGCGCTATTTTTCAAAGATGCGAGCTTCGAGTTCTTTTCTTGCGTCTTGTATTTTAAACTAGATTATCAAAAAAGGAAACAAACATGAATAATAATGATATACTAAAACGTATTCGATACGCTTTTGATTTTGACGATTCGAAAATGATTGCTCTTTTTGAGCTAGGCAATCTTCAAGTAACTCGTACGGAAATCAGCAACTGGTTAAAAAAAGACTACGATCCAGACTTTCAGGATTGTAACGATACTCAACTGGCAATGTTTTTGAATGGTTTGATTAGCGATAAACGCGGAAAAAAAGAAGGTCCGCAACCAGTGCCGGAAAAATACTTGACCAACAATATTGTTTTAAATAAATTAAAAATCGCATTGAGTTTAAAAGCTGAAGATATATTGGAAATTATGGAGTTAGCTAATTTTCGCATAAGTAAACACGAATTGAGTTCATTTTTCCGTAAGCGTGGACATCGAAACTATTGCGAATGCAAGGCGCAGATTCTACGTAACTTCATAAAGGGCATACGGCTTAAATATCGACCTGATCTTGAATCAAATGATACAGCCAGTCAAAAAAGCTAAAATACGTTTTTACAACTAAGTCGATTGCATGTTATTGAAATAAACGGTATAATACTAAACAAACTTTAAAGTAAAGGCAGTCATGTTTAAACCGGTAGAAAATAAAAGAGTTTACCAGCAGGTTGTTGATCAGATTCAGAATATGATTTTTGACGGCAGCTTGAAAGCCGGTGACAAATTACCTGCCGAGCGGGATATGGTGAAGCTTTTTAAAGTAAGCAGGACTTCTATCCGCGAAGCGGTGCGGGCTCTTGACATCCTCGGGCTGGTTGAATGCCGACAGGGCGACGGCAACTTCATCCGCAAAGAATTCGATACCGGGCTGTTTGAACCGCTTTCCGTCATGTTCAAACTCCACAACGGCAATGCCCTGGAGCTATTCAAAGTCAGAAAGATGCTCGAAATCGAGGCTGTCGCGTTAGCTGTCGAACAAATAACGAATGCGCAGCGCAATGAATTGAAGTTCATTATGGAAAGGCTCGCGAAGGCTGATACTGAAGAGAAAAAAGTAAAACTTGACGCCGAATTTCATTTCAAAATAATTGAGGCGTCAAATAATTATCTCCTAAAATGTTTTTATAACGCAGTCTCCAGCATAATGAAATCATTCATCAGCGACGCGCGCAAAATTTTCTTAAAAGCCGAAAAAATGAACAAACTTTCAGAGCTGCACAAAGACATTTACGAAGCAATAATTTCCGGCGATCCCGACAAAGCAAAAGAATCAATCCAAAAACATTTCGATTTCGTCATTGAAAATTTTGAAAAGTGATGTATTTTTTTATTGGAATTGGTCATACCATTATACCAATATAACAAAAACAGGGTTTGCTATGAAAATATCTGTACCGTATGCGAAAACATATTTGGAAGGTGAAATTCCAGCTGCTAATTTCAATGGGATTTTCGCGGCTGAACATCTTCAAGCTGAAGCCAATATGACGCAGGATGAACTTGTTCGTTTTTCGCTGGAAAATCCTGTTGCATCCCCCCGTCTTTCGGATTTGGTCAAGGATAAAAAAAATATGGTCATTATCAGCAGCGACCACACGCGTCCGGTTCCCAGCAAAACAATTATGCCGCTTATTCTCAAAGCAGCCAGGCATGACAGTCCTGATATTGACATAACTATACTCATTGCCACAGGCTTTCACCGGGCGACTACCCGTGAAGAATTGATTGACAAATTCGGGGAAGATATTGTTGATAATGAAAATATCATTGTCCATGATTCACAGGATGCCTCATCACTGGTTCAGCTCGCAACCCTGCCCTCAGGCGGAGAATTATGGTTAAATCGACTTGCTGTTGAAACAGATATGCTCGTTGCTGAAGGCTTCATTGAGCCTCATTTTTTCGCGGGTTTCTCGGGAGGACGCAAAAGCGTGCTGCCCGGCGTTGCCGGTGCTCAGACCGTCCTCGCGAATCATTGTGCTGAATTCATAAACAGTGAATTCGCCAGAACCGGAGTCCTTGAAAATAATCCCCTTCACCGCGACATGCTCTTTGCCGCGCAACAGGCGAAGCTCGCTTTTATCGTGAATGTCGTCATTGATGAAAATAAAGATATAGTCAAGGCTTTCGCGGGGGACAGAGAACAAGCTCACAAGACCGCTTGTGATTTTCTGGAACAACTGGTTAAAATAGAAGTTCCCGCTTCTGATATAATCATTACTTCAAACGGTGGTTATCCGCTCGACCAAAACATCTATCAAGCGGTAAAAGGAATGACCGCAGCCGAAGCCGCAATCAAAGACGGCGGCGTGATAATCATGGTCTCGGCATGTAATGACGGACACGGCGGACAGTCATTTTTTGACAATATGGCTCAAGCCGGATGCCCTGCTCAAATACTGGCAGAAACGGCTCAAGTACCACGACATAAAACAGTTCCGGACCAATGGGAATTCCAGATACTCGCACGAATACTCAAGCGCTGCAAAGTAATCCTGGTGACAGATATGTGCGATCCTGAAATGATAAAAGCAATGCACATGGAACACGCTTTCAGTATAAATGAAGCTATCGAAACGGCATTTAAAATAAAAGGCAAAAACGCCAAAATAGCGGTAATTCCAGATGGAGTTGCCGTTATAGTAAAAAAATAATGGTAGTCGCGAGTGCAGCCTGCACCGCGACAAGTATCTTTGACAATTTATAAGATTACTGCCCGAATAAAATTATTAAGTGCCGGAGCAAGGCTGCTCCCGGCACTACCAAAAAAGGATAATGAATAATGAATATTACTGTTTGCATAAAGCAGGTGCCGGGAACTTCCGAGGTGGAAGTTGACGAAAAAACCGGCGTACTGAAAAGAGAGGGAGTCGATTCAAAAATGAATCCGTTTGACCTCTTCGCCATCGAATCCGCACTGAGGATCAAGGCACAAAATAAGGCGACTATCAAAGTTTTGAGCATGGGACCGCCGCAGACTATGGAAATAATTAAAGAATCTTTCATGATGGGTGCTGACGCTGGTTTCCTCTTATCCGACATGCGTTTTGCGGGTGCTGACGTACTTGCCACAGCCTACACGCTTTCGCAGGGAATCAGGAAAATTGGCGATTCCGAACTGATTATCTGCGGCAAACAAACTACAGACGGCGATACCGCGCAGGTTGGGCCTGAAATAGCTGAATTTCTGAATATTCCACATGTTACGAATGTTAGAAAAATTATTAGCATCGGTGAAAAAGATATAACTCTGGAAATGGATTTACCGCACAGCGTGGAAGTTGTCAAAGTAAAATATCCTTGCCTGATTACTGTCGAAAAAGACATAAACCAACCGCGCCTGCCATCATTCAAACTCAAACTTGCTACCGCTGACAAAAACATCACGGTATACAAGCTTGATGATTTTGAGGATAAAAACGAAAATAATTACGGATTAGCCGGTTCGCCTACTCAAGTACGCAGAATTTTCCCGCCCGTGTCAAATAATACTCATGAGCTCTGGGAAGGAAACGCGGCACACTTGAGCGGCAAACTCTGTGAATGCCTCAATGAAATGAAATTTACAGGAGGCAAATAATATCATGCCAATGATCAAAATACATCAGGAAAAAGCGCAAAACCACGACGAGTTGATAAAACTATGCCCCTTTGACGCTATTGAGTCCTCCGAAGCCGAACTGCAAATAAATTCAGCCTGTAAAATTTGCAAAATATGCGTAAAAAAAGAGCCGGAAATTTTCGAGTTCATCGAGTTTGAACAAGCCGGGGTGGACAAAGATTTATGGCAGGGAATTGCTGTTTATATCGACCATATCGAGGGAGATATTCACCCTGTAAGCTTTGAATTGATCGGCAAGGCCAGAGAATTGGCGGCTAAAATCGGGCAAAAAGTAGTCTGCCTGATGATCGGACACAAAATAAAAGAACAAGCCGAAAAAGCCCTTGAATGCGGCGCCGATGAAATATTCGTTTACGACAAAAAAGAACTCAAGCATTTCAAAATCGAGCCATATACCGCGGTTTTAGAGGACTTCATAAACAAAGTCAAGCCGTCAGTAGTTCTCGTCGGCGGAACAAGCACCGGGCGTTCTCTGGCTCCGAGAGCGGCAGCGCGTTTCAGGACAGGTCTCACTGCGGACTGCACTATTCT
>DAOWBJ010000003.1 GCA_030634125.1 Victivallales bacterium | reverse complement strand
CAACAAACAGAAAAAAAGCAAAGTTTTTCTGGCAGAATTTCGCAATTATGCTATATTATGCATATGACTGAATCGAAAATTTGATAGTATAACAGGATAAACAAGATTTAATTTTGTTTTATCCGGTATATCAAAATCAAAGGCGGTAAATGTCATGCGAAAGCATGTTGAACTTACAGAAAAAATTATTGGCTGTGCCTACAAAGTTTACAATACAATGGGATTTGGATACCTAGAATCAGTTTACGAAAAATGTATGTTGATTGAACTTGAAAAATCTGGTGTGTCGGCTACTTTTCAAGTACCGATTAGTGTCTTTTATGCTGGTCAAGAAGTAGGGAATTTCATTGCGGATATTTTGGTTGAAGATGTGGTAATAGTAGAACTTAAATCAGTGCAGAAAATCATTCGTGCTCACGAAGTTCAATTGGTTAATTATTTGACGGCAACAGATAGAGATGTTGGTCTTATTCTAAATTTTTCGGAAAATAAGGTTGAAGTAAAACGTAAATTAAGATTGTTAGAGGACTTTGATTAACAGGATTGTTTTATCATGTATTATCCTGTTATCCTGTCTAAAAAAATTATGAAATTAGATAAAGAACTAATTAAAAAGCGTTTTGCCCGCAGTCTGAAGACTTACGCGGAGCACGCGCTCGTGCAAAAAGCTATTGCCGAACGTTTACTGTTCGAGCTCTCCACTATTGCCGGAGATAAGTTTGAACGTATATTTGAGATAGGCTGCGGTTCCGGCATCATGACACGGCAAATCGTTAAAATGTTTGAATATGAAAAATTATATCTCAACGATCTAGTCGATGAGTGCGCTAAATTAAGCTCAAAATCCCCAAATACTGAATTTATCAGCGGTGATATCGAAAATATCCCTGTCCTGCCCCAAAATCTTGACTTGATCATTTCCAATGCCACTTTTCAATGGCTCGATCATTTACCAAAAGTCCTGTCGCAACTTGCTGGAATCCTTAACCCGGACGGCGTTCTGTCTTTTTCCACTTTCGGTCCGCTAAACGCCTGTGAAATAACTGAACTTACCGGCAAAACTCTTAACTATCTATCCGCGCCGGAACTGAAAAACGCTGTAGGCAAACATTTTGAAATAAGCTGTTATCACGAAAATATCCGCAAAGTTCACTTTGAACACCCCATGGATGTCCTGCGCCACCTGCAGAAAACCGGAGTTACCGCGGTTTCTAAACAAATATGGACCAAATCGGATTTACAAAATTTTATCAAGCGTTATATTGAGAGTAACGAAACTGAATCCGGCGTATCATTGACTTATCACCCGATAATCATTATCGCCAATGTGAAATAATAACTATGGCAACATTTTTTGTAACAGGAATAGATACCGATATCGGCAAAAGCATTGTAACCGGCTTGCTGGCGCGTTTTTTGCGCTCCGCCAGGGTAAATTACATCAGTGCTAAACTTATACAAACCGGCAGTAAAGACATCGCCGAAGACATCATCACGCATCGCAAACTCGAGGGTATTGAACTGCTCCCTGAAGACCGCGCTAAAAAAACATGCCCGTATACATTCAAATTCCCCGCCTCGCCGCACCTTGCCGCCGAGATGGAAGGATGCGCTATTGATCCGGCACACATCGCAAAATGCGTAAACAAGCTCGCTGAATCATACGACTGCGTACTGCTCGAAGGCGCAGGCGGACTTATGGTTCCTTTGACCAGGGATTTATTGACCGCGGACTTTATCGCGGAACAAAACTATTCATTAATCATCGTCAGTTCCGCCCGGCTCGGCAGTATAAACCACACGCTTTTGACTCTGGAAGCCGCACTGAACCGGAATATTCCTATTGCCGGAGTTGTTTACAACGAATATCCGCGGGGAAATTCGGCGATAGCCGAAGATTCAAAGTTAATTATAAGCGATTGGCTGAAATCTCACAAGATTGACGCGCCGCTCATTCACTTGCCTCATGTCAAAGATTTAAACAACCCTCCAACGGTGGATTTCAGCGGAATTTTCACTCAGGATATAAAACAAAAAGTGAAAATAAAAGATAAAAAAGCTCTTGAGCTTATGTTAAAATTTGATAGAGAGCACATCTGGCATCCCTATACTTCGATGCTGGAGCCGCTGCCGGTTTATCCGGTGGAATCCGCTTCGGGAGTGCGCCTGAAGCTTGCCGACGGACGCAAACTTATTGACGGCATGTCCTCGTGGTGGGCGGCGATACACGGCTACAATCATCCGGTTTTGAACGAAGCGGTTAAAAAACAGCTCGAAAAAATGTCGCACGTCATGTTCGGCGGTATTACTCATCAACCAGCCGTTGATCTTTGCCGCAAACTCATTGAAATAACACCAGAACCGCTGCAAAAAGTTTTCCTCTCGGACTCCGGCTCAATCAGCGTCGAAGTCGCGATCAAAATGGCTCTGCAATATCAACAGGCTAAAGGCTTGAAAAACAAGAGCCGTCTTTTGACAATACGTTCAGGTTATCACGGCGACACCCTCGGAGCCATGGCGCTTTGCGACCCGGTAACCGGAATGCATTCATTGTTCACGGATACACTTGCCAAACATTATTTTGTCGAAGCTCCGCTCTGCGGTTTTGAGGATGAATGGAATCCCGAAGATATCGCCGGAATGCGCTCGACTCTGGAAAAACACGCCGACAGGATTGCGGCTGTAATCCTTGAGCCAGTCGTCCAGGGCGCCGGCGGCATGCGTTTTTATTCGCCGCAGTATCTCGTTGAGTTGCGCAAACTCTGCGATGAACATAGTGTCCTGCTGATTTTTGACGAAATAGCTACCGGCTTCGGGCGCAGCGGCAAACTTTTCGCCTGTGAACACGCCGGGGTTACACCTGATATTATGTGCGTCGGCAAAGCTTTGACGGGCGGCTGCATGACGCTGGCGGCAACGCTCGCGACCATTGATATAGCTCATACAATTTCGAGTTCTGAACCCGGAGTTTTCATGCATGGGCCGACTTTCATGGGTAATCCCCTCGCCTGCGCTGTGGCAAAAGCCTCTCTGGATTTGCTCGAACAATATGACTGGAAAACAAAAATCGCCGCCATTGAACAACAACTGAAAAGTGAGCTCGCTCCCGCCCGCGAACATCCCAAAGTCAAAGATGTCCGCGTCCTCGGAGCTATCGGGGTGATCGAAATGAAAGAAGCTGTGGATATGGCAAAAATTCAAAAGAGTTTCGTCGAAGCCGGAGTATGGATAAGACCTTTCGGAAGATTGATTTATATCATGCCGCCATACATTATTTCCAGCGAAGACCTCAGTATATTGACCAAAGCCATGCTGCAAATCACCCGTTAACAGGAGTTGTTTTAGTCAGGTCGCAGGGTACTTTTTCTATTCTTCTTATACCGTCACGATTCAAAATTATCCTGAATTTGCGGTAAAAAGGATCATCCTTCAAACCACCGTACTTCAAAATCAAATTCACATGATAAAGACATTTACCGTTGACTTTCTTAAAATCATCATCACCGGCAGCAACAAAAAGATTTTTTAATGGATTATCCATTTTGTACATAAAATGACGCACATTAAAACGCAGAATATCATTGACTCCATCAACGTTAAAGTCTTTTAATAAACGTTTGCATTGCCCTGAATAAATACGGATATATTTTTTATAATAAATAATTTCCTCTGGAGTATATCCATTCTCAAGTTCATTAATATAATCTTTATTGCGAATGCGGTTAATCATCTGCGGCAATTTATCTTCCGTAATAAAACTGAAAATCTCCCGGCAAAATCCTATTTTTCTCTCGAAACTGGTCGTCAACCTGGTTTTATAGTCATAAATATATTTCCGCAATATTTTTACCATAACACTTTTAGTTATTTCTTTTACGCGGTCTTTGAAAACATAAATGATAATCAACAACGCGAACAACGAAACCGTGAAATCTTCAAAAAGCCGGCGCGACAGAAAAATAAACGATGTCGCAAAAGCCATCGCCAAACCAGCGGCAAAACCCAGACTGATTTGTTCACGCAAACGACCTTCGGTTTTGATATTCGTACTCAAAAATAGAATATTGCCCATTATTTTCTTCAAAATGCGACTGCGGTAAACTATTGTTTCATTCGATCTGCTTTCTTTGGCGATGGACGGATAATTTTGTTTTACACGGTAATCACACTCGGTCGCCGTCAACGCCAGTAAAACCGGACTGATTTTGGAATATTGGGGATTTTTCTGTCTCTTCAAAAAATCCAAAAGCTTAAATATACGTTGCTCGATCAAAATACTCATGTATTCATCAGCAAAATTGAACAGAGCCATTTGCTTATAAGTAATATGCGGAATTTGAATCAACGGTTTAAGCGCGCGGAAATTCTCAATAGCTTCCCGAATATCATTTACAACCTTAGCCGCCGCCGCTCTCTGCTCCTTAGGTTCAAGTCGTTTTTCAATGAATAATTCCTCATCGCGGATTGCGCTCTTGAATATCGCGCAAAACATCTTCAGTTGGTATTTATAATTATGATTAGCTGAATGTTCATCAGGCGCGTTAGCCATAAATTTCATTGTTTCGCTTAATTTTTCCAGTGGATTATCTTCTCCGCTGGTCATGGAATGCAAATTGAATACAGGTGTTTTTAAACGAATATATTTCTGAATATCACTATAAAATTGTTCTTTTGAATAATTTTGCTTGTTGATTCCCAGGTTATTCGGGACAAACAAAAAATGTTCAACCGTATATTCCGTAACCGGTACAGCTCGATCAAAAGGATAAACAAACTTTATCTCAAATTGAAACTTATCATGAATTCTAATATTTTCTTCAATCTTCTGCATAATATCTTCTCAAAACCTCTGTTCGTTCTATAAAAAACCCTTAATATAATCCCAACAAACAACTTTAGCAAATTTAAAAAAAATCTCTATTCCGCTAAAATCTTTATCGTTTCGGGCGTTTTTTTCGTATTTGCTAATCTATTCCCTATCAACTCAACTGCTTCGGAGGCTATTTTATTTGTGGGAATCGTCATTAATAAACAATTAGACGAAGGCTTCAAAGAGCCATAACTTAGCGAAGCCAGCATAATATCACTATTTTTTGAATTCCACAATGCCTGCCGAACTCCGATTTGCAAACTTTCGCCGGCAACAAAAACCGCGTCAATTTCATGACCGCCAAGCAATTCGCTGAATCTTTTCTCCGCGGATAAGGCGCTATCCTCTACGCAACTAAGCACCATCTGTTCATCAAAACTTATCCCGGCTTCATTCAAGGCTTTCATATAGCCCTGTGTAGAATCTGAAAACACCTGATAAGACGGTCCGTTTACCAGTGCTATCTTTTCAGCACCCTGCTCTATCAGCATTTTGGTACAACGGTACGAATAATCCAAACTATCCACAATCACCTGATCCAGCTCGTCTTCCAGCGGATCGCGATACATCAACTGTCCCAGCACAACAACAGGAGCTCCCCAGGAACGTATTTTTTCAATCATCTCCACATTCATTTTGCCGGAGACAAAAATACCATCAACACCGTGTCCCATCGTAGCTTCTTCCAGGGGACCCAATTCGTCAAGGTTTTTAACGACGTAAAACAGCAAACTGCCGCCGACCGCCACCAGTCTCCGCGACAAAGCGGCAAAACTATTTGCGTAAACGGATGAAAAATCATCTTCACCCGCCAGCACATAGGCAAATACGCGGCGTTTAGTAATCCCGCCGAACTGATCTCCTTTCACAATAAAAGTCCCGCGCCGTCCCATACGGAATATCCATTTTTCAGCTTCCAGCAGTTTCATCGCTTTACGCAGAGTCAAGCGGTTAACGTCAAAATATTCTGCCAGAAACCGTTCGGGCGGCAATTTCCCGGACGGAAACAAACCCCGTTTAATATTGCGCTGCAGAGTACGCGCGATCTGTTCATATCGATAACTTTCTTTTGAACTGCTCATGGACTTCTCCTGCTGTTAATATCACTACTGTTCGGCTCAAGAGGACTTTCGCCCTCCACAAATATCATCGCATCGGAATTTCACCTGGAGGGCGAGACTCTGTCGAGCCGCAAGCGCACATTGGTTTATTACCGCATATACCAAGATATACCAAAAAAATAATATTTCAAGAAATCGTTAAATTCGATTTTTTTATTGTACCCTCTTGACTTTTTCAAAGAAATTACTATTATAGCAATATGAACAAATTACCGGCGCAAAAAGTAAATGGCTTAATCGACGGCATCGAAGTGCTGCAGGAACTTGACCGATGAATGGCGAACGGGTTACAACAGAAATTTCCTAAAAAGAAGAGCCCGACACATTTATAAAAAGTAAAAGTGTAGCCAAAAGAGACAGAAAAAGAGTTGGGCAGAACGGTTGTGTCGAAAAATAATTATCTGGATATGGAAAACAATCCCAAATTGGAGAAATAAGCTTGACCGTTTTTAGAATTTGCGGCGCATTTTCTTTTGTTTTACTTTGGGCTCTTCCAGGTAGAGAGAATACCATAATTCGCCTAAACCGGAGTTGGAGAATTGCTTGATTTTGCCGTTGGCTAATTTTTCGCGGTTTTCCACTATTGTCGGATGATTAATTTTTTTGCGGGCATCAGTTAACAACTTGAGAGCTTTTTCCGCTTCATCGTTTTTAACCAATATCCATGAATATAAACCGTAAAGCAACGCGGCATTTTCACCTTTGAGACGTTTTGATTTTTTTCTGAAAAACTTTTCAATGCCATCAGTTTTCCGTTTATACATGCGTGCGATTTTGAAGGCTGACGCGCGGGGATCGAGGAATAAACATCCGGGCAGTAATTCATCTACTTTTTTGAAATCCTTCATTTGATAGTAAAACATCATGCGCATGGTGGATATCTGCTTTTTGAGCAGAAAATTCCATTTGAAGTAGCGGTCAATCTGATGGGTTGTTTTCAAGGCCGCGGCAATAGCCTCGTTCTGATCTTTTTCCAGGGTTTTTTGTACTGATTTGACATTTGTGCCGGGGCGGTTCTGGAACATTTGCAGTTTCCGGTTGATTCTCTTCTGCGCTTCGCCCATTTGATCCTGAATAGCGGTGTTGACTTTATTTATCTGCCGCCGTATGAAAAAACCGATTCCTATCCAGCAAATGGCAAAAACTGATGCAGCGATGATGATTACCCAGGCTGTACCGTATTCGAGAGAACTCAGTCCGCCGGCGATTAACGCTAAAATTACAGATATAATTAAAGTAAACATATTCAAATACCCTTGTTTAAGATGTTATTTTTTACGTCGATTCTTTTTCTGTTGCTTTTTCTTAAGTTTCTTAAGACGTTTCTTTTTGTCGGCATCCTGTTTGGAAATGACATTTTCATTGTCCATAAGACTGCCCATTCCCCCTCCCATATCCGTCATGCCTGCCATAGAGTCCATTCCCCCCATAGACGATATGTCGTTACCGGCAAAACTATTGAATAATTTTTTAAACATTCCTGTTTTTTTCATCATCTTGCGCATCTGGTTGAATTGTTTAACCATACCGGAAACCTGTTCTAAGGTATTACCGCTGCCCCTGGCAAGGCGTTTGCGTCTGGGGAAATCAACGATATCCGGTCTGCCGCGCTCTTCAGGGGTCATAGACAGAATGATTGCTTCGATGCGGGAAAAATGTTTTGGATCAAGAGCTCCTATAGCTTTGCTGAAATCGCGTCCGCCGGGGAGCATTTTCATGATTGATTCAGCACCGCCGAGTTTTGAGATTTGCTTGAGTTGAGCCAAAAAATCATTAAAATCAAATTGATTCTTTTTAAATTTTTCTTTGAGCTTTTCAGCTTCTTTTATGTCCAGTTCTTCAGTCGCTTTTTCAACGAGCGAAACCACATCACCCATGCCGAGGATTCTTGAAGCTATGCGGTCCGGGTAAAATACCTCTATGTCACTGATCTTTTCACCAACACCGACAAATTTAATCGGACATCCGGTAACGCGGCGTATCGATAAAGCGGCTCCGCCTCGCGCGTCGCCGTCAAACTTAGTTAAAACTATACCGGTGATACCCAGGGCTTTGTGAAAATGATCCGCGACGGAAACCGCTTCCTGTCCCAAAGCCGCGTCAGCTACAAGCAGAATTTCTTCAGCACGGGCGGTCTGTGAAACCATGACCAGTTCATGAACCATATCTTCGTCGATTTGTAAACGACCGGCTGTGTCAATCACGACAACGTCCGCGTGTTGAAATTTGGCTTCGTCAACAGCGTTCGCCGCTATTTGCGCGACATTCGGGTTGCTGCGTTCAGCATAAACCGGCACATCTATTTCACGCCCGAGCACTTCCAGCTGATCAATCGCGGCAGGACGATAAACGTCGCCGGCAACCAGTAAAACTTTCTTTTTTTCTTTTTTCAGCCTGAGAGCGAGTTTCGCGGCACTTGTAGTTTTACCGCTGCCGTGCAGACCAACCATCATTATTACGCTTGGCGAAGAAGTCAGGCTCAATGGAACTTCGGCTTCTCCCATTAATTCGACAAGGCGGTCATTGACTATCTTTGTGAGCTGTTGAGCCGGAGTAACGCTTTTGACTACTTCGTGACCGATGCAGTCTTCGCTGACTGTTTTTATAAATTCCTTGACTATTTCAATATTGACATCCGCTTCCAGCAGTGCCAACCTTATTTCCCGCATTGCTTCCTGAATATTAGATTCGCTTAAATGTGCTCTCCCGCGCAGCTTACGAAAAGTATCCTGAAGTTTATCGCTAAGTGTATCAAACATAATTAAAAAACTTTTATTTTTGCTAAATCGTTAATATTCAACCCCAAAACCATGGAATAAATCAAAAGTATATAATATAGTCCTAAATCTTATAAATACAATATAGCCGCTTGAAAGTTTGACAGTTTGCTGTAAGTTATTATAGCGTTGAAATTTACATTGAGGAGTTTATAATTTTAATGGAAACTTATTGTTCAGAATGCGGAATGGCGCACGAAGTTGGAGAATCCCAGAAAGATGCCTATATGTTTTGTCTGGGATGCGACAAATTCTTTAAGGTTGTGGAAGGTGAAACTCCAAAGAATCAAGATAATGTTGACGATACTTTGGAGCAAAACGTTAGATATATAGAAGAACAAAAGAAAATTGTACCTTGTCTGCTCCAAAAAACACGACCTGGAAAACCAAAACACAACTTAAAGGAAAAAATTAAAACAGCTCTCAAAAAGTTTCATGCTGTTAAAAAGAAAAACGCAAAACCTGAACTGGAAGCTGATCCTCCGAAAATGTCTGAAGCCGCCATTGCAGCCGCAACAAAATCTTTTGCGTTAATTGATGATTTTCTTGATCCTGAATCAGATTTTGAAAATGAACCGGAAGATGTACCGGCAGAATATATTGACTTCCTGAGTATCGGACTCGATGTATCTTCATCTGATTTCCTCGAGAAGCACGGCAAACCTGACGAACACCCTCCTCAAAAAGAACAAGAATAAAAATGTGATTTACTGGATTTTATTGTGATAACGGTTAAATTAACGGGATTATAATGAAATTGTTGATATAAATAAGGATATAAATAATGGCTGAATACGAAGCTGTGATCGGACTGGAAGTTCATGTAGAAATAAAAACTAACAGCAAAATGTTTTGTTCATGCGCTAATAAATCGGGAGGCGAACCTAATACACGCGTCTGTCCGGTTTGCATGGGATACCCGGGCGTTTTACCTGTACCTAATAAAAAAGCAATTGACGAAACTGTGGTTGCCGGTTTGCTGACTGGCTGCAAAATTGCTAACTTCAGTAAATTTGACCGTAAAAGCTATTTTTATCCTGACATGCCTAAAAATTATCAAATATCTCAATATGATCTGCCGTTTTGTGAACATGGTCATATCAAAATCAACGGGAAAGGTTTTTCAGGCAAAGATATTGGCGATATAACTATCGGTATTACCCGGATCCATTTAGAAGAAGATGTCGGTAAATTAACTCATTTTGCCGGTTTCAGCGGAGTTGATTACAATCGCGCCGGTGTACCGCTGATGGAAGTGGTCAGTGAACCGGATATCCGCACCCCTGACGAAGCTTATGCCTACTTGAATAAACTCAAACAGATCATGCAGTACGCTGGAATAAGTGATTGTGATATGGAAAAAGGACAGATGCGCTGCGACGTAAATGTGTCTATGCGCAAAGTCGGAACCGAAAAATTCGGCACTAAAATTGAAATCAAAAACCTCAATAGTTTCCGCGCGGCGCATCGTTCGCTGGAATACGAAATCTGGCGTCAGCCGGAACTTTTAAATGCCGGTGAAACTTTACAGCAGGAAACCCGCGGCTGGAACGATGACCGCGGCGAAACTTATTTAATGCGGGTAAAAGAGGCCGAGCATGATTACCGCTATTTCCCGGATCCTGATTTGATGCCGGTAACTTTCACTGACGAGGAAATAGAAGCTTTTCGCATAAATCTGCCGGAATTACCGGAAGCGATGCACAAACGTTTTGTATCGGAATTCGGTATAACCGAATATGACGCGGAAGTCATTTGTCAAACTAAAGCGGTAGCGCTTTATTTTGAAAAAGGCGCGAAGCTGGTTAAAACCCCGAAAACCTTAGCAAACTGGGTTATTTCCGAATTGCTCCGTGAGCTTTCAGACGCGGGTGTTGATATTGACGATTGTAAAATAACACCTGAACAATTCGCGGCGATGATTGCTTTAATTGAAAACAACACTATCAGCGGGAAAATAGCGAAAGAAGTTTTCGCTGAAATGTTCAATACCGGTAAAGATGCCCGGGCAATTGTCAAGGAAAAAGGTTTAGAGCAGGTTACCGATACCGGAGCGATTGAGTCTCTGGTTGACGAAGCTGTTGCGAACAACGCTCCACAGGTTCAGCAATACAAAGACGGCAATCCGAAAGTCCTGCAGTTCTTCGTAGGGCAGGTAATGAAGTTAAGCCGCGGAAAAGCCAATCCGAAAATGGTAGTAGAGCTTCTTAAACAAAAACTTGATTAATAATTTACACTATCATAACTTCTAAGAATTAACTATTTCAAGTAATTTTGAGCTTAAAAAATGGTCGGAGCGAGAGGATTTGAACCTCCGGCCTCTGCGTCCCGAACGCAGCGCTCTACCAGGCTGAGCCACGCTCCGACTTATATCTTATGAGTTTTTCAACTCAAAAAACTATTTTTTCAATGATATTATTACTTTTTTGAGGGAACCTTCACCTTCACTGCAGGTTTCCAGCTCAGGATCTTCTTCCAGAGTAATGTGAATAATGCGGCGGTCATGCGAATTCATCGCTTTTAAAACAACTGATTCACCCCAGCGTTTGACTTCCTTGGAAGCATCCAGAGCCTGACGACGCAATTGTTCTTCATCCATGCCGGAACCACGTCGCTCGGAATTTGAGTTTTCGCGTCTTCCGTCACGTTCGCCGGAACGGAAATCACCACGGGTATAACCATCAATGTCTAATGATACTCTTGGAAAAGTTCTGTCGCCATTGAATAACATACGATTCAATAAAAGCTGCAGGTTTTCTAAAGTTTGACCTTTACGTCCAATTATTCTGCCAGCCTCTTCTGAAGTAATTTTAATAGCTACATTAGAGCCTTTCATTTCTGTTCTGAGCATGGCGTCCAAGCCCAAATAATCCAGCATTGTCGCTAAAGTACGAAATGCTTTTTCTTCTTGTTGTTGTTCGAGATTAGGGTTTTCCATAATACTTTCCTTAGATTAATTACGCGGTCTTAAGCCGCTTTTTTACAAGTTGATCTTTCTCCCCGGAATCCATGCGTTTCTGCAGCAGTAATTGAAGTATCGCCAATGATTGACTAACCGTCCAGTACAAGGTTAATCCCGCCGGTAGACTGTATAACATAAATAACATCATTATCGGCATGAACATCATCATCTTCTGTTGCGCCGGATCCATAGCGGCCGGAGTTAAACGCTGCTGCAGCACCATAAGCGCGGTCATTGCTATAATCAGTGGATTGATCGCCAGCCCAAGCACTGTCGCCACTGTATCCGGTTTCGCTAAATCCTGTATCCACCAGAAGGGTACTTGACGCAATTCAACCGCCCCGTTTAAAGTGGAATACAAAGCTATAAAAACTGGAATCTGCAATAAAATAGGCAAACATCCGCCAAGTGGATTAACTTTTTCCGTGCGGTAAAGCTCCATCACTTTAGCGTTCATAGTTTGCGGGTCATCTTTGTACTTTGCTCGGATTTCTTTCATTTGCGGCTGCAGTTTCTGCATCCGTTTCATCGACTTATTAGCTTTTTGAGTTATCGGCCAGAACAGCATACGGACAATTATTGTAATGATGATAATACTCCAGCCGTAAGAGCCGCAGAATTCTTTAAGGAAAACCAGAAAGCTCAAGAGCTTCTCAGCTATCCAGTCCATAGGTCCGCCCCAGGATAAATTCATGATCTCCGGAGCCTTCTTGTCAAATTCAGCTAACTGGGAAATAATTTTAGGACCGTTATAACATTTGAATTTAAAAGTTTCTTCTGTCCCCGCCGACACAGAAACATTTTGATAAGAACCGCCGAGCGCGGCAAGATAATGTTTATCATATTCTGCTGTTTTGGGAAACTCTTTGCGTTTCGGGACAAGCTTGTCAAAAGCTTTTTCCGCTAAAATAAGCGTGGCAAAATATTTATTACTTCCGCCGCACCAACGAATTTTACCCTTGGTCGCCGCATTGAAGTCGGCTTCATCATCATCGGTGGAAATGCATTCTAAAACGCCATTTTCAGTACAATAGTCAATAGCGTTGCTTTCACGATTGATTTGCGTATCCTCAGTCAAAATACTAAAAGGTAAAAGACCAGTTCCCATAACGGAAAGACTTGGGAATTTTAGTTCAGAATTTCCGGTATTTTTAATTGAAATCGAATAATCAAGAACATAATCGTCGCGAAGCTGCCATTTCTGGGTCAGAGTAAAAGGTTTTCCAGCAGCGTTTGTTATTTTACGGACTAATTTATAGCTTTTAGCGCTGCTGTCAGTACTGTTGTCGACAATCTCCTTAACCTGCCACCGGGTATCGCCAAATACCGCTAATGCTCCGGGAGGAAGATTTTCTTTAAATTGAATAGGTGTTTTGTAGTCCTGTTGGAAATACTTCAGAAAACTGATTTTTTCTAAAATACCATTATTAGGATTAAAAGTGAAGGTGGAAAAGTTACCTTCAATTTTCTGTTCAGGTAAAATGGAAACTTTTTCAGCAATAACTTTTTTGCTTTTTGCCGCTTCTTTGACTGTTGCCGCCGCCGGTTTCTGAACTGAAGCAAGTTGAGCCGGTTTAGCTGGTTTAACTGGAGCTGTTTGTTGAGTCGGTGCTGGAGCTGCCGGTGGAGCTTCTTTAATCCATCCCATATATTTACAGAATGGCGTCCAGGCGACAAGCACGACTGCGCAGATACAAAAAACAACTATTGTTTCTTTGTCAAATTTCACTATTTTAAACCTCTGATGTTATGTAATTGATAAGTGCCTGACTCTTTTTTAGGCGGAACAGGATCATGTCCTCCTTTGCAGAAAGGATGACAGCGTATTATCCGCAAAAAACTGAGACTCAGCCCTTTTATGAGACCATGCTCATGTAATGCTTCTTGCGCGTAGTTGGAGCAGCTTGGTTGAAACCGGCAACAAGGCGGAAACCATGGAGAGATGCATAAGCGATACAATTTAACTAAAACAATAAGCAGATTTTCAGGATTCAAACAGTTGAAGACTCGTTTAATAATCCAGCTTTCTGCAGTAGTTTTTTTAATTGTTTCTCGACTTCCGGCTGCTTTAGTACAGCAAGCTGTTGTCGAGGTATCATGATCAGATGCCCTGGTAAAATTTGTGCCTTCAGCAATCGGAATGACTCCCATAGAAGTCTTCTGGCCCGATTTCTTTTTACGGCTGACTTGTTGTATTTCTTCCCGCATATAACTCCGCAACGCAATTTTTCATCTGGGGACGGAGCCGCTACCAATAACAAACAATTTCCAACGTATTTAACGCCATTATCTCTGACATAATCAAAATCTGATTTCAAACGTAATTTATCAACTGATGTTAAACTTTTTTTCAAAATCGTATGTAACCAAATTTAGCTATAATCAACTGCCGAACAGTAAATCCGGCAAAATTATTGTGAAACGACACTCGTTTACTAAATTACGCGCTAATTACAGCACGTCCTTTCTGGCGACGACGTTTGATAAGATTACGACCATTACGAGTTGCCATTCTGGATCTGAATCCCATCTTGCGTTTTCTTTTTATGTTTGATGGCTGAAAAGTTCTTTTCATTTTCTGTAATTCCTTTTAAATTAATTACTTATTTATATATAACACAGGGGTCTGCAAACCACATTACCCTCTGTAAACAAAACTTATTAAACAATACATAGAAGTTGAGAAAGTACACTATTTAAGCAGTTTTACAAGCCGAAAGCAAGAAAAAAACATTTTTTTTCAATATTTCCGCAGAGAACCTGTCCTGTATATTAATATTCCCTTTTTATTTTTTATTTACCAGTTTTCTTTATAATACTTTTTGTAGATTTTTCTTTTTCTGACTTGAGACGGAGTTTGAGTTACCACTAGACACCAGGTCATGTTGTCGGCGAAGAATTCCGTTTTGGTGATGCCCATGTGAGCCGCTGTGAGTCGGTAAACCGCGGCCCATTCAATTGGCGAGATCATATACGGCACCATTTTTTTCATCCCCATACGCTCATCCCACACAGAACTGCGGACTAGAACCTTGCCATCTCCCGGATCGCTGTCGATTACTTCAAGTTTTCCGGTTTTCCGGTCGACAGATGCTCTTCTGGTGGTTTGCACCGCGTCGCCCTGGAAGAGAAATAATTTTACATCGTCAGGGGGTGATGAGTGAACCCGCATTGTGTCAGTAAACTGTTTGGCTCGTTTAAGACATTTTGTCAGGTGCTCGAGTGCTATTTTTCGTCTTTCTGAGGCTTTTTTTACCTTTGGCAGTAGAACTTTCAGTACCTTATCCTGCCTGGGGTCCGCAAGTCCCCATTTTAGTTCTATCCATACTTTAGGATCAAATATATCGACGCCCTTTTCTGTGGGGTCATCTGCGTAAACAACAGATCTGGTGCTGGTTGGAGGCATCATTTGATAGTACGTTGCCCAGGTTCCGAGAATGGCGGGAGCAACCATTGGGGCCGCACTGTCAACGCGCATTCCTCTGACCATTTCCAGGACGGTATCAAGATATCCTCCGTTCGGAGTTCCGACAATCAAAAGTTTGTCCACATTTTTGCTGCCGACCCATGTTGGTTTTGGAATAGAGCCGTCTTCCGGCAGATCGGCTTTTCCGTAGCGCAGGTAATATCTGGACAGCAGTCCGCCCATGGAATGGGCAATTATATCAAATTGGACATCATAATTTTTTATGCCGTAACCTTTTTCATATTGTTTTTGCAGATAAGCTTTTTTCTTAGCGATGAATTTATCCAGTAGAGCCGCGTTATACGGTAAGTCACGACGCCAGTCATAACCGAAGAGAAAAAGATTTTTTAAATGTTTACCTTCGGGTAAAGGTTGGTTTTCGGCACAATATCCAGCGTTAGTGAGGATTTTAATCATACTGCTATAGCTTGGGAGGGATACATTCATTCCGAATACTCTGACCTTGGCGTCTTCCATCAGCCCCTCTACGACGGCACTGCTTTTTAGATCCTTCAGGGCTCGGCCCGGAGTCATCGGAACAGCAAGATTTCTGCTTCTTTCGGGAGGAAACGCGGTGACTTCATCGGACAGCCTGAAATCACCCCAGACATTCTTTTTGGTTTTCGGGTCCATCAGTTTCGCGCCGAGGAAACCGTGGACTATGATGACCGGGTTCCGGGCAATTCCTTCATACTTAACCATTCTTTCCGCGACCTTGCCGTAAAGAGGTTTTTTGTATTCCTGAAAAGACTGGTAAGAACCGGTGGGCAAATTGCAGCTGGAAATAATCGCAGTAATACCGGCGGCGGATAAAATGCAAATCAAAGTTCCGGGAAATGACATTTTCTTCTCCTCTATTTCTTAATTTATAGTGAAAATACTGTATTATAGAACAATAATGCGGAGAAACTAAATATCAATCAGCGATACAATTAATTTTGCAAAGTTATTGTAAGCCATTGCAAAATTGCAAAACAGAACTATTATATATCATCGTACAATTATTATAATAATATCATGAATATCAGCACAAAATATAAAGGAGATATTATGTCTGCTGTATCCCGATTTCCCGTTGCCAACCCTATGGTAATATTCAGGGAGGAACTTGATGAGTGGGCCGTATTGTTTGATCCGGACGCCAATGAAACATTTGCCCTTGATCCGACAAGCGTTTTCATCTGGAAACTGCTTGACGGCAAACACTGTAAAGAGGATATCCTGACAAAACTGAATGAAGCCTGTAACGATACTCCTGAAGACGCCCCGCAGCACCTGGATGAGTTTTTAGAAGAACTGGCAGGCAAATCTCTTATCGGTGTTGAAAAATAACCGCAGGTAAAAACCATGAAGCTGGAACGCACCCCGAAAAGTATTGATTTAAACATTACAACAAAATGCAACCTGAGATGTTCTTACTGTTCCCATTTCTCCAGTGCCGGTGAAACGGATAAAGACCTACCGACTGAAGAGTGGTTGAAGTTCTTTAAAGAATTGAAAGAATGCGCTGTATTGGACGTGTGTCTTTCCGGCGGCGAAGCACTCGTCCGCAAAGATATCAGAGAATTGATCGACGGTATCATCGAGAACCGGATGCGTTTTTCGATACTGAGCAACGGTATACTCATAGATGACGACACGGCATCATTCATCAAGGCGACCGGGCGCTGCGACAGCGTTCAGGTATCGATTGACGGCCCCGGTCCCGAATCACACGATATCAGCCGCGGCAAAGGTTCTTTTGAAAAAGCTTTGTCCGGTCTGCGGACTCTTATTCGTCACGAAATACCGGCTACAGTCAGAGTGACTATAAACAAGCACAATTATAAGGTGCTTGACGAAGTGTCAAAACTGCTGCTGGAAGATGTCGGTCTGCCGTCATTTTCGACCAATGCCGCTTCGCATCTCGGATTGTGCCGCGACAACGCGGATGAAACCCAGTTAAACGCGGAAGAATACGCATGGTGTGTTGAAAAACTTTTCAAACTGGAAAAAAAATACAATGGCAGAATCAATGCTCAAGCCGGACCTTTGGCAAGCGGAAAACATTGGGTGGAAATGGAAAAAGCAAAGGCCGCCGGTCTGCCGGAAATCCCGGGACGCGGACTCCTGACAAGCTGCGGCGGGGTTTACAGCAAAATGGCGGTTCTGGCGGATGGAACAATGGTTCCATGTTCGCAACTGCCCCACATGAATCTTGGGCGCATAAATCAGGATAGCCTGGCGGATATCTGGTTGAATCATCCTGAACTTAAGAGATTGCGTGACCGCCGGGATATACCATTGAAAGAATTTGATTTCTGCGAAGGATGCGAATATATTCCGTATTGCCGGGGCGGCTGCCCCGCACTGGCCTACACGCTGGGCGGTGATGAAAATATTCCATCTCCCGACGCATGTTACAGAACATTTCTTGAAGCAGGCGGCAAACTGCCAAAGCTTAATAACTAAAAGATACAATCATATGACTACAAAAAATCAACAGGAAATACAAATCCCGGAATGCGGATATACCTTAAATACAATTTATTTTTATTTGACGGAAGGATGCAACCTGAAATGCCGTCACTGTTGGATAGCTCCGAAATTCCAGTCCGAAGACGCTGAATGGCCGTCGCTTGATTTTGAATTATTCAAAGATATTGTCCGGCAGGGCAAAGCGCTGGGCATGAGATCAGTCAAGCTTACCGGCGGAGAACCGCTTATTCACCCGGATATCGACAAAATCCTTGATTATATTTGTGAACAGGATTTACAGGTGACTGTTGAAACAAACGGACTCAAGTGCACCCCGGAAATTGCTGAAAAAATAGCAAAAGGCAAAAACCCTTTTGTCTCAATAAGCCTGGATGGTTCAGAAGCGGCGGAGCATGAATGGGTGCGCGGCGTGGAAGGATGTTTTGAAGCCGCGCTTGAGGGAGTGAGAAATTTGGTTAAGGTCGGCATCCGCCCGCAGTTAATCATGTCTGTAATGAAAAGAAACGCACACCAGTTGGAAAGCATTGTGCGTCTGGCGGAAAAAGAGAATGTTGAATCAGTAAAATATAATCTGGTCACCCCGACCGCTCGTGGCGAGCAAATGCATGAGCAGGGCGAAACCCTGTCTATCGAAGAACTTGTAAAATTGGGAGAATGGGTTGAAAATACACTACAGCCTTCAACCAAAATACGTCTGCAGTATTCGCATCCAAACGCCTTTAAACCATTAAGTAAGATGTTCAGCCGACCTCAGGGCAAATGCGGTATTTTCGGGATAATCGGCGTTCTCGGCAGTGGTAAATATGCCTTGTGCGGCATTGGCGAAACTGTTCAGAAACTGGTCTTTGGTCATGCCGGAACTGATAAACTCGCAGACATCTGGAACAACAACAAAATACTGCATGACATTCGTGAAGGACTTCCGAAAAAACTAAACGGCATTTGCGGCGACTGTCTGCTGAAAGAAGAGTGTCTTGGATCATGTATTGCCATGAATTATTATACTCATCATGACTTATTCGCGCCGTACTGGTATTGTGCGGAGGCTGCCAAAGCCGGAATCTTTCCGAAAACCAGAATTCGCCCGGGAAGTCAATATGAAAAGGTAATATAGTCAATGGAAATATACAAACCCGATTTTAGTACCAGCATAGGACCGAGCATGAAGCCCACATTAAAAAGCGGGGATGCGTTTACTCTCAAGCACTATGATTATAAAACTGAATTACGGGTCGGAGACATCATTGTTTATCCTCATCCGGAAAATCCTGTTGACGTTGTTCACCGTGTAATCAAAATTAAACCTGACGGCGTTATTACCAGAGGGGATAACAATAGCAAGGTCGATCCATATCTGATTAAATTCGCGGATATTCGCGGAGTAGTAACCGCAGTCAGGAGAGGCAGTAAGACAATACATTTATCAGGCGGAACAAGGGGCATAATCCGTCACAAACTCATGTTGACGCGCAGACTGTTCATGCCGTATCTAACATACCCTTTCAGTGTAATCAGCAGCCTGCTGGCGGCGTCGCGCATATTCAACTTTGTCCACCCGTTCTTGAAAATTAAAATAATAATGGTCGAACGCAACGAGCATACAGAAGAGATTATTCAGGTCAAAAATAAAGTTGTTGGAAAGCGCCTCAGCAAGAATGAAACATGGGAAATCAAATTTCCATATAAATTATTTATAAATAACGAAAAGCTGCAATGAAGTATAAGAAACCGTCAATTTCATAGAAAAAAACGGTTGAATATCAGTTTTTTTAACCAGCACCTGGCCCTGCGCTGCAGGCTCCAATAACGCTAACCGAAGTACCGGCATCACATGTGAAAGCAAAATCGTTGCCATCGCCGCTGCCGCTTTGACAAGAAGCAATTGGACCATCAACATCAGCACCTGTTCCTGTATTGCATTGTGTTCCAAGATTCGCGCCGGTTGCACCTGATCCCTGGCTGCACAATGCTGCTATTTTACCCGCAATATTATGAAGACAAGGCTTTTGGTAAGTCATATTCACTTTCATAATCAACGTTTCCTCAATTTTTTTTAGTAATTAGTTTGCAAACAATAATAAACTTTGAGTAATTTCTAAATTTCGTTTAAAAATTTCCCCGTCTCAAAACCATTTTTTGATGCACAAAATACTTCGATTAAATAAGCACTCAATAATTTATTTACAGTTACATGTTAAATAACAATTTGTCAACAGGAAATGTAGAAAAAAATCAAAATTGGGATTGTGCGGCACAATTAGCGGGGTCTTACTACTGTTTTGTACACCTTTGATATTGATTTTTTCGCTTCATGTGTTAAACTATACTTTGTAAAGTAACTTAACTAACAAAGAGATTATAGAATTATGAGTGTATTTGTAGCAAAAGGTGGTCCGGAAGTAAATATTTCCGATGTTGAACTTCGT
>DAOWBJ010000057.1 GCA_030634125.1 Victivallales bacterium | reverse complement strand
TACCAGTTTTCAAATGAATAAATGTGTCTTCGTTTATTTATTTAAGGCTTCCAGTTGGCGCTCGCAGTCGATAGAGATAATCGGATCAAGAAGAATGTCCAGTTCGCCCTCAAGAACTCTCGGTAAATGATAAAGCGTAATGTTGTAACGATGATCCGTTACGCGGTTTTGAGGGTAATTATAGGTGCGGATACGCTCACTTCGGTCGCCTGTTCCCACTTGAGACCGCTTGTCGGCAGCCTGTTTATCTGCTTCTTCCTGCTGCTTGACTTCGAGCAGACGCGCGCATAAAATACGCATGGCTATTTCGCGGTTGCGGTGCTGGGATTTTTCCTGCTGACTGACTACGCAAACGCCAGTCGGCTCATGAGTTATACGAACCGCTGAGTCAGTAGTATTTACGCACTGGCCTCCCGGGCCGGAAGCGCGAAATACGTCAATACGTAACTCTAAGGGATCTAAATTAAGTTCAACTTCTTCCGCTTCGGGCATTACGGATACTGTTACGGTGGAAGTATGAGTACGTCCGCCGGATTCTGTCGTCGGCACGCGCTGTACACGATGCACGCCGCTTTCGTATTTCATTCGTGAATAAACATTGTCGCCTGAAAGAGAAAACGCTACGGATTTAATTCCTCCAAGATCGCTGGCGGTTTGATCGAGAACTTCCAGTTTCCACTTTTTGTTTTCCGCGTAATGCGTGTAAAGACGTAAAAGTTCACCCGCGAACAATGCGGCTTCATCCCCACCTGCGGCGGGTCGGATTTCAACAATGATATTACGCGCGTCGTTGGGGTCCGGGGGAAGCAGGGCTAATTGTATACTGCTTTCAAGTTTTTCAGCTTTAAATTCTAAATCTTCAAGTTCGGCACTAGCCATTTCCTTGAGTTCTTCGTCGTCCTCTTCCTGAAGCATGAGCTTGTTTTCATCTATTTCAGTAAGAGCGGTTTCCCAGGCTGTAAAGTCTTTAAATAAATTATCAAGCTTGCGGTGTTCCTGGGATACAGCTTTTGCCTCGGGAGGTTTGCTGTAGATTGACGGGTCGGAAAGACGTTGTTCAAGTCCTTTAAAATGGTCTTTAAGATTATCAATATATCCTGAAATTTCCTGTGGTGTCATCAATATCTCCCAGTAAACGCAAGTGTTTTTCGCTTTGTCAGCCGAAATTTGAATAAAAAACGCCTGCAAAACGAAATTAATTTGTTTGCAGGCGGAGTAAAAAGCTTAAGAGTCTTTTTTAGCGTAACGTTGACGGAAGCGTTCAACGCGACCGGCTGTATCAACAAATTTCTGCGTACCAGTGAAAAACGGATGACATTTAGCACAAATACCAACTTTAGTTTCAGCCAAAGTTGACTTGGTTTCCCATACATGTCCACACGCGCAAGTGATTTTTGCATCACTATATTTTGGATGTATATCTTTTTTCATTTTGAAATACCTTAATTTTAGCTTATATTTAATATTATTATAATCAATTATTTATATAACTAGACAATCAGAGCTATTGAATATACTGTAATTGTAAAAGAATTCAAGAGTTAAATAAATAAAACATAAAAAAAATGAGGAGTTTCAAAACATGAGTTCAAATCGACCACTATGGGCGCCATGGCGCATTGAATTTATTCGCGGCGAAAAAGGAAACGCTTGTTTTTTATGTAACAACGAGCAGAAAAATCCCGAATCCGAGGAGGAGGCTCTCGTTATTTATCGCGGCAAAACATGTTTTGTAATGGTCAATCGTTTCCCGTATAATTCGGGACACGTGATGGTTTCGCCTTACCGGCATGTCGGGGATTTAGAGAAACTTACCGCAGAGGAACGTCATGAATTAATGGATTTATGTGTTGACTGCAAAAAAGTTTTAACCGCGGCAATGTATCCTGACGCCTTTAATATAGGTTTTAATCTCGGCAACGCCGCGGGAGCGGGTTTTGCGGATCATTTACACATGCACATCGTACCGCGCTGGAATGGAGACACCAATTTTATGCCCGTATTAGCCGATACCCGCTGTGTACCCGAAGCAATTGAAAAAACAGCTGAATTCCTGAGAAATACCTGGGAAAATGAAATAGAAAAAAGCCGGATGTAACGGCTCCGTGGTCAAGCGGCGAAGTGTAAGCACCAAGCTTGCCTGGGGCGCATTAGACCAATGCTGCTCTCGACTCTGCGCAGGCTGTGCCTGTGCCTGAGCAAAGCGAAAGGCAATCGCGAGGCTTTGAATATTATAACATTCTTCTTTAAAAAGAATATTTTCCTTAAAAAGTTAATTCCCGCTGTAGTACATGTATTACTGTACGAACCATATTCCCGCCGATTGACGAATATTTGCGAATATTTATAGCCCCGGAACGACCTATTGGCAAATTTACTGTGTCATCTATTTTAATAGTAACCTGATAACATGAATGTAAAGGTTTGAAATATCCCCGCCGCGGATTCTGATTGCTGAGAATGCTTCCGCCGAATACGTCCAGCAACGGTGTCGGCTCCAATTCCGCCGCCACGTCATTTACCGCCGTGATTTCTCCCGAATAAGCTTTCAAGTCCCGTTTAAGATGTAATTTTATTTTGTCGCCTGCTTTCAATTTACGCATTTCATCCTCACCAACATATGCCACGACTTTCTTGAGTTTCGGGTTGTAAACTTCACCAATGACATCTCCTTTGTGAAGCCATTTGCCTTTTTTTAATTTCTGGTCATAAAAGGCGAAAACTCCGTCAAGTCCGCTTTTGAGATCCAATAAAGATTCTTTGCGTTTTAATTCTTTCACTAAATTGCGGCTGCTTTGCAAAGCGCGGCGGTCAATTTTTATTTCGCCAAGCCTTTTTACACTGCTTTGGGCTTGATCGAGGATAGTTTCATCTCTTTTTATACCAACAACCGCCTCTTGTAAACGCCATGAAAGATAAGGGTTGGACTGCTTGAATAAGAGCTGGTTCTTTTTGACTTTCTGACCATCTTTTATTAGTATATCGCTAATGAATCCACTGCGGGCATAGACCCTTTCAAAATTTACCGGTCTGACCTCGCAGGGCAGTGTTACATCCCAGGGGAGCGGCAGGAAAAAACAGAGCAGGATCACAGCAATGCCGATATATGATAATAAAGATTTGGTTCGACTCATTTTTTTGCGCATCATAATCAAAAATTTAATTTCTCCTGTTAAGGGTTTAAGTATTAATACATACACTTCCAAACACAACAATACAATACCTATAGCTTTGGGAAATTGAAAATAAACAATCATAATAATTGATGTGTATAGAAAAATACGATATGTAAAAGAGCAAATTCCAAAAATGGCCAGGAAAGAACGTTTCCAGCCATGAGTATTGTCGTTTGTCGGCAAATCAAGACCAAATAAATGTTTTCTCCATAAAGCCCTGGTCCTTTCCGTCGCGCGCTGCTGCAGGTTGTCAATGCCGATATAGTCCATCAGCATGAAATAACCGTCATAACGAATAAACGGGTTACCATTAATTAATACGGTATTAATGATACTCACGGCAAATATAAAATAAGCTACCGAATGAGTAAGACCCGGCACAGTATTCACCCACACCAAAGCCGCGAAGCCGCCAATGATTATTTCACTGATTATCCCGGCTCCATCAATCAAAAAACGTTTTTTCCAATCATGAATCCGCCACGAATCGGTCAGATCCGAATACAATCGCGGGACAAAAAATACAATCGCCAGTCCCATGCGCCGCACTCTGACGCCATGAATTTTCGCGGCATAAGCATGCGCGAATTCATGTATGAATTTGACCGCGATCACCGCCAGGGAATAACGCGCCAATCCTTGCAGAGAAATTGAACTGATAAATTTCTCGGTGAATTTGTGCCAGTTCATAACCAGACCAATATAACCGGCAATCGCGATTATCCACAGTAAAGCCAAAGTCCATTTGTTGAGAATGCTCCGCACAATGTCAATAGTGCGGTCAAGAAAACGGTCCGGTTTAACTATCGGTATTTTGAAAAATAAATATGTTGACATTAAACGCTGCCAGAACATTTTCTTTTTCATCTCACGCATTTTAGCCGCCTGCGCTTCGCTCTGGAGGTAGCGCGGCATAAATAAATTACTGTTCTGCAAAAACTTAATCAACTTTGCAACTTCCATCTTGTCAGCATGGATGCCCACTGATTTAAGTTTTTCCAGATACTGTTCCATTTCCATATTGCCGGACAATACGCGGATCATGTGATAGTTTGAGTCGCTTATTTTGAAATAAGCATCGGCAACCGGATCAAAAATAACCCAGGTGGGGTCGCCGGCAATATTTGCTTCACCCCGGAATAATTCCAGGTCGCTGCGTAAACGCCCGATATAATATTTTTGTTCCTGCCCTTGAGCTTGTTGTTTAGGGGCGGGCGCTCCGGGCGCGCCGCTGATAACAGGTTCATTGCCAGCTTGGGGAGTAATGGTGCCGTTGATGCTTTTTTCACTGTTAAGAGCGTTCTCGTTGACTGATATTGCGCCCTTTTTGTTTTCGTTTGATTCCATAATTTATGGTGCTCCTTGCTTTAAACCCGGCGCCACCATAATACTATGTTACGGAACAAGTAATAGCCCAGGCGGATGCGGGGACCGGAAATACGCGCGATCCCGCGTTGACCACAAATTATATCAGTTGGCTGGTTAAGCATTTTCAAACGTATCAAATAGCAAAACACCTTTTTTTCAGTAAGAACCGGCTTGGGACTGATTCTTTGTACTTCACATTTTATTGGTGTTTCAGGACTGTTGTGCAAGTATAGAGTAACGATGCTGTCCCTGGTGAAAACCGACGCGTTACGTTCATTCAAATACACCAGGGCGATCAGGTTTTGGTCGAAACTATTTCAAACAATTTTTCCCCGGCACGAACCGCGCGTCCAGCGAGTTTGTCAGCGTCTCCAATATCCAGAGTCCCGGATATTTCAGCTTTCATTTCGCTTTTTTTCAACTGCCAGCGGTTTCTCGCAATATCAATAGCGGTGCGTTCTTTTTGCAGTGTCAGTAATTTTACCTGACCGCGTTTAGAAATATCATTGAATGATTCGTTTTGAATCAAATCCAGTTTTGCTTTGATTTTATTATGTTCATTCCGGGCGGCAAGAAGCCTGAAAGCCAGCTCTTCATTATCATATTTGAGAATTGGTGTATTCCCCTTGACGAACATACCGCTTTTATTGCCGAAGCAATTATCTATTATGCCGTCAAAAGGAGCATAATAAATATGTTCTACTTTCGGTATGATTTCAGCGTTCGCGGCAATATTTTCCCTGACTTTGACCGCAAATAGACATATTAAAAATATAAAAAGCAATCCCTGGATTATACGGGACGGTTTAAAAAATGACCGTTTGCCGACCAGTGAATTGAATACGGTTTTCTTGCGGTTGCTCAGAGCGTACTGGAGCGATTCGGAATAATGACGGCAGAGCAGGGGCAGCAAAGCCGATGCCGCTGCCGCCGAGCGTTTATTTTCAAATTCGACGACCCATACTAAGAGTTCTTCACTATTTTCCGGCGAATCAGGAGGAATTATCGGCATAGCCATCAAAGCTTTGGAAGTTCCCATGAAATATTCCATTGCTTCAAAAGAATGCTGACCCGCATCCTGACTTTTTAGAAATTCCTGATCAACTACAACCGCGCGGGAGAGATTTTTCAAAGCCCGCCCGAGATACATTAAGTTAATGGAATATTCGCTGTTATTGTTGACTTCCGGCTGGTTGCTGATTGCCAATATTTTTTTGTTTAAGCCACGAAAATCAAGCAACGCCGAACGGCTGTATGGAACTGCCAGCACACTGTTATTGACGACATGGCTCGCCCATTGAACCAAGCCTTTCTTTTCGAAAGATTCATGTCCCAGACGCAAAACCGCCGACAAAGCGTTCAGTTTCCCGCGCGCTTTCAACAACTCTTTTTGAGGATCATTTTTTGCGGGCATTATTTTTTACCCTCAGCAAGTTTTTTATCTTGCTTTTTCTGCAGTACGCCGGACATTCCAGCACTTAGCGAACCCTTTTTGTTGTCAAGCAGCACTTTTATTTCAAAAGTTCTGCTTCCAGGGTCAATAACCCCTGAAATTTTATAAATTTCACCTTGATGACTTGTTTGGGTTTCATCAACTTTTATTTTCATCGGCTGACCCAGCTTTGTCTTGTTTTTTTCGCTTGAGGGCAAATGCATTACAGCAAGAAGCTGGTTGTCGTCAATAATCTTCATCAAGGGCTGACCGGTACGGACATATTCGTATTCATTCACAAGTCTTTCCACCAGCCGTCCATTGAAGGGAGCGGCGATATCACATAAGGCAAGCTCACGTTCAGCAACAATATAACTGGCTTTCGCGGATAGATATTTAGCGTCAGCTATTTCCGCTTCAAGAGCCGCCTTTTCCATTTCAGTATGCCCCTGCACGCCTTTGTTGAATAATTCTTTAGCGCGTTTCGCGTTCCTTGTCGCGAAAGTCAAACCGGCTTTAGCTTCTTTCAAGCCAGCTTCGATCTTAAGCAAACGTTGTTTATAAACGGTTTTATCCAGTTGCGCTAAAACTTTTCCGGCCGGAAATTTTTCACCTTCATAGAAATGATATTTCATCACCCGCGATTCCGTTAATGCTGGAATCACAGCTTGCCGGAAGGGGAAAATAACAACTTTGACTGGCAAATCATATTTGTCATCGGCTTGAATGTTAAACGAAATTCCCAAAACGACAATCAACAAGGATAATTTTTTAAAGCATGAAATGAACGACATATTTTTTCCCATAACTTAATAATTTCAAAATTAATAGCTCAATATACTACTCCATACAATAATCTGCAATTAATAAAGTAAAAAAATACGCCTTACATTCTTTTTTCTTTTTTCTTTTGAAGTTTGATTGAATAATTTATTAAAAGTACCTATTGTTTCTTGTAACTTTAATCTTAAGGAATTATAAATGTTTTACTGGATATCTGAATACAAAGAACTCTGGAGTGTTTTACGCCTTTTCGAATACGTTACTTTCCGCGCGGGCGGCGCGGCATTTACCGCGATGCTGCTGACAATGTTTTTAAGTCCCTTAACGATTCGTTTGCTGAAAAAATTTAACGCGACCGCGCCTTGTCGTTTTCAAGGGCTGATGGATGAAAAATTTATCGACCGGGCAAAAGACAAAACTCCGAGTATGGGTGGAATATTAATTATTGGCTCGGTGGCAGTGTCATCATTGCTGTGGAACCGGCTTGATAATAATATTCCATTGATTTTACTTGGTGCTATGTTATTGTTTGCCATACTTGGTTTTGTAGATGATTTTGCTAAAGCCGTTCACGGGAACCGCGATGGTATTCCCGGCAAATTTAAATTACTTTTTCAATTTCTTATTGCCGGCGGTATGATTTTACTGTTAAATTATATTCCGGAAACAAAAGGATTATTACAGGATTTTTTCGTGCCGTTTTTTAAAGGTTCCTTATTTAATTCACCCTGGACGATGTTGTTCAGCACGGTTGTGGTAGTCGGCGCTTCCAATGCGGTTAATTTAACAGACGGCAAAGATGGTTTAGCGACAGGCTGTTCAATTATGTGCGCTTTTGTTTTTGCGGTTTTCGCTTATTTTTCAGGGCATATAAAATTCGCAGAATATTTGAATGTACCATTTATGCCGGGCATCAGTGAAGCGGTGGTTTTCGCTTCGGCTTTATCCGGCGCGTGTCTTGGTTTTTTGTGGTACAATTGTTATCCGGCGTCAATATTCATGGGCGATACCGGCAGTTTAGCTTTAGGCGGAACTATTGGTTTAATCGCGGTTCTGGTACGTCAGGAATTATTATTAGCCGTGGTCGGCGGAGTATTTGTTTTGGAAGCCGTATCGGTAATTATCCAGGTAACGAGTTTCAAACTCACGGGTAAAAGAGTGTTTTTATGCACTCCGATCCATCATCATTTTGAGCAAAAAGGCTGGACGGAAACACAGATTGTCGTGCGTTTCTGGATTCTGGCGAGTATCTTTGCGTTAATGGCACTGGGTACTTTGAAACTACGTTAAAAAAAAGAAATAAATCCGCACCGGGGCGTCGCCGGACGCGGTCAAGCGGCGGAACGCTTGTCGCTCATCTCCAAGGGCTCCTGTCTTTGATAGCCCTACACTCAAGAGATCTTTATTTGTAACTTTTTAAACTCAAAAATATCTAATTTGACACATCTTTGTCTTAAAAAATAATCTTCAAAAAATGGTACTTTTCGGTACTTTTAAGTCTTAAAACGGTACCAAATGGCACTTCTCTAAAACATTCTTTTTAAACTATTTTTCATAACTAAACATAGTCTCCCATAAGCTGAAAATCAAGCATAAAATGAAAGAAATATGAGAATTACACATTTTTAAAAACTTAACTGAGAACACAAAGAAAAACAGAATAACTTACACATACCTTTATATGCGCTGACAAGATAGCTGTCCATTGACATCGTAGAAGTCGTTGGTTCGAATCCAATTACGCCCACCATTTTTTTGACCTTAAATTACGATAGTTAAACAG
>DAOWBJ010000168.1 GCA_030634125.1 Victivallales bacterium | reverse complement strand
GGTGTATTTCCGGTCGGTAATTTTTCCTGCTGGAATTTGATGTTTTCATGATTCCGACCTTTTGTTATTGATTAAGTTAATATACTCTTTGGTTAGTGATTTTGAAAGCCCTGTTGCATAAGAAATTTTTTCTAGTGCCCAGCCGTCCTTCAAACAAGTATGCACTCGCTTGAAATCATATTTTTCATCAAGTTGTTCACGAATAAGCAAAAACAATAAACGAATCTCTTCAGCAGGAGATAGTAATTCAATGTCTATGCCGGCAGTTGTCTTTATGCGATTAATCAGAATGTCACAATTTGCTGCTTCCCAGACCGCGCAATCAATTATCACGCGATAATATTTTACATCATATTCACGCAGCCGCTGCGCAAACTCCTGCATAATATCACACAACCGTGAAACCTTTCGAAGAGAAATAGTACCTCGTTTGGAAATATCCGCGCCAAGATTAATACTTTGCTCAAGATGTTCAAGAACTTCCTTGCCTTCCTTAGTCATTTGAAAAATTTCCAGCATGAGCGAACGGGAACTTATATTTATAATACTCGACAGAAAAGGCATTTTAAGCCTTTTAGAACCTATGACTTTCATAATGAATATTCTCCTCAAAATATTCGTATAAATATACAATATCGGAAACAACCAGCCCAATAGTTAATATTAATGCTCGCAGGTGCTAAATGTCAACAAAAATCAGCAAATATGTCGAACATTACGCCAAAATGAGCCGTAATTTTGAAAATAGATTTTGCCGGGAAAATTCATATTCAGCATTTATTCAGTCGGCAAAATTGTAACTGTCGGGACGCAATTTTAAATTAACTTCAATTATCGGATACATCCACTGCACATAGCCGGGGTCTTCCTGATAATGCCAAATAAAACTGGGCGCACTGGAATTTTCAGATTTCAAGTGAATAACATTGTCCTGACGTAAATAATACTTGGTTATAACTTCGCCGGTACGCAATTTGGCAACAACCATATCGCCATGGGCAGGATATTCTTTACCGGCTACCAGCAGGACCGCGGAATGCGCGAATTCAGGAGTCGCGCTTTTTTTGTCAACAAAAAACGCAAGATTTCCGACTTGCGCATCAGAAAACAATACTGTCTGGTCAGAACAATAGCGCGCGAATGATTCTATTGACTCCAGTGCCGGTTCATAATTTTCGGCTTGCTTAAATGTCATCAGCGGCACTTTGCGGAATGAATCCTGACAAGCAGGCGCAGAATCTTTTGCTTCTGAAAGAACAGAGAAATCCTTCTCATTATTTAAATTAGCTATATTGACAATTAATTTTTGTTTCACGTTTTTATCACCAGCAACTTTATTGTTCAGACGAGCATTAAAAATAAGTGTATATAAAGCGCACATATCGTGGGAATCAATCTTTAAATAACCAAGTATTAAACTGATTTGTTTTGCGTTAAGCAATATGTTTCCGCTCTTTATCTGAGAAACAGCAGACGCGGTAATCTTCAGCAAAACAGCCAGGTCAGTTTGTCGCTTGCTGTTTATAATCAACCACTTAGAAATTATAGACCACGCATTAATATCTTTGTTTGCAGCTCCGGCTTTCATAGTCATCCTTTCCTCGTTAAACATAAACTTAACCGCACAAGATATAATAGTATATCCTATGCTTAACTTCAAGAAAAAAAACAGAAAAAAAATAAAAAAAACATTGACTATTCTGCTTTTTCTTTATATATTAAGAATATACTAAATAAATTTAAAAGTAAACAGGGGGTTTAAATGACAGCATTAGGGGAAGCAATAAGAGCGCGCAATATCAAGCAGGCAACACTGGCATCCAAGCTTGGAATAAGCAAAGCTGCTGTATCTATGCAAATAAAAAAAGGAATTAAGACTATGCGCACGGCCGTCAAATATGGTGATGTATTAAAATGCAGCCCTTTTTTTTTGCTAGACGCTTAAGTAAGAGCTTAACTATTGTAAAGGCTTTAAAAATAATTATTTTATGTGTTTTTTCTCGCATTTCAAATAATCATCCGCGAACCAAAAGAATTGCAAGTCGTTTATGATTTTACTGTAATAAAAATTAAGCGCTATTTATAATTAATCAATAAACAAGAGGAGAAATTTTCAAATGGAGTGTTATGGAAAATTGTTCAATAAACGTGAAGACTGCAGGAATTGTCAATTGTTTAAATGGTGTGAAAGCGCGTCTGATCCGCCGCGATTGTCTCATCAAATGCTTGATTGGGATTTAGTCAGTGAACTTGCTATGCCGCTTAATATGATGGTTGTGCATCCCGCTGAAACTCTCCCGCCTGATAACAGCATGGATGAACAGCTTTATTCTCGAAATGATTTACTGGAAGTAATTGGTTTTTTATTAGCGCTGGATACGCAAACTCTGGATATGCTGGATAACAAAATCGGGAATCCAGGAATTTCTTTCAGCGAGATAGCCCGTCAGCGCGGAGTAAGCCGTCAGGCGGTGCATAAATTTATCAAAAAAAGATGTGCTCAGATTCCTGAGCTGAGTATAATTTTACAAAACAATTCGCAAAAGCGTAAATTAACCCAAAATTTCATGGAGGAAGTATGTCGAATCAGAAAACAAATGTCAGAAAAGAGATTGAAAAAGCAAAGGGCAGACTCGAAATTCTCGAAGAAATTGATCTGCTGGAATCGGAGTTTGGACTTATCAGAAATGAGTATTTTCAAAGGCTCGAACATTATAAAAAACGTCTTGAAAGCTTAGGAGCTGTAAAAGAATAAACTTGACAAAATGCGTGAATTATCACGGAATGATTTGTGGCTTGCTGATGAGGCGCATAGCCTCAGCTATGTAACGAATCGGCAACCCGCAAAGCAACCGGGAGAAACGCGCAGATGTAAAGGTTATTTTTGAACGGCTCCTTAGGGCCGGATAAAAGCTAGAATGCTCATCCTTGTCTTATCAAGAGGCTTTTGTGTTCCAGGGACATGAAAGTCTCTTTTTTTGCAGAGTTTCGCTATTGTAAAAATAGAGACGTTAGATTGCAAATCGGTATGAATACGTCTGCTTTTATTTTTCCAGACATTTTTTTATTGTGTCGTAGAATTCTTTTTTGATAATCGGCTTGGTCAAATATGCTTCGCATCCCGCCTGAAAAGTTTTAATCTTGTCGCTGGCGTTTGCGTTAGCTGTTTGAGCTATGATTGGTAAATCAGGATAATTTTTTTTGATAATTTTTGCGGCTTCCCATCCTGTGAAATCGGGGAGCCTTACGTCCATTAAAATTAAGTCCAGATTATCAATCGACTCAGCCATATCCATGGACTGCTGAGCGCTTTCAGCGCGAAATATCTTAACACCGGTGTCTTCCAAAAGATTTTCCAGAAGCATAAAACTGATATGGTTATCCTCAACAATTAAAAAAGTTTTATCTTTCCAGGGATAATCTGTTCCCGTTGATAACGCGGATGAACTTGCTTGAATTCTGGCATTTGCTGAATAGGGCAAAGTTAAATAAAAGGTAGTGCCGTGACCGATTTCAGATTCAACCCACATGTATCCACCGAGCAACTCGGTATAGCTTTTAGCAATAGTCAGTCCCAGTCCGGTGCCGTGATATTTCCGGGAGAGGATTTCTTCGCCCTGGCGGAAAGGCTCAAAAATTTTGTCTAACAGTTCCGGCGCAATACTTTCTCCGCTGTCTTTGACAAAAAATTCAATGCCGTTTTGTTTAGCGTTGTAGCCTATTATCGTCTCACCTTTTTTAGTAAATTTCAGAGCGTTACTCAGTAAATTGGTCAAAATTTGACGCAAATAACGTTTATCGGAATAAATAACAGCTTCATCATTACGCAAGGATTTGTGCATTTGCAAAGAGAGCTCCTTGCCGTCCTGCCTGGTTTGTGGTTCATAAAAATTATAAAGCTCTTCAATGATTTCATTTACACAGAAATCTTCTTTTTTAATCTCTACTTCACCGGCTTCTATTCGGGAAATATCAAGGATATCATTGAGAAGCTGCATAAGATTATTGCCGCAGTCAGAAATTATTTTTGCGTATTGCTGACATTTTTCTAAAGAAAGATCGTCGCGCAGCAACAAGTCCGCAAACCCTAGAATTCCATTCATCGGAGTTCTTATTTCATGACTGATGTTGGCCAGGAAAACAGACTTCAGGCGATCAGATTCTTCCGCCTTTTGTTTAGCGTTTTCCAGAATTGCTTCTCGTTTTTTACTTTCAGTTATATCTTGAATATTACAGCAAATCAATTCACGGTTACCGATTTTTACATAATCAGCAACATAATTTACCTCAAACTTTGTGCCGTCTTTTGCAATCTGAACACCTTCAGTTTTTTTGGTTTTGTTTTCTTTAACTTTTGAAAGCGCATATCCATTTCTTCCTCTTTTACGGTACTTTCAATATCCCAGATATGCATTTTTTTAATTTCTTTAAAACTGTATCCAAGTCGGCGGCAAAGAGCTGGAGAGCAATAATCGATAGAGCCGTCGGGATTATTTATATTAATCTCAGCATCTGAATTATCCACAGCCGCATTGAGCATATAGCGGTCATATTCAACCTGATAAGTCTCTGTAAGATCCCTGAAAATAGCGATAATACAATTCTGCTCTTCCAGTATTATGTTTGAAGCATATACTTCCGCATGGAAAACAGAACCATCTTTGCGCAGACAGGCAACCTTGCCTAAGAAAGCTTTTTTCTTAACTCTTATCCAGGAAGAATCATAACTGAAGTTTTCACTGGGATGTAAATCTTTCAGGGAACAACTCATAATTTCTTCCTGAGTGTATCCTGACAATTTACAAAAAACTTTATTTGCGAGTTTTATATTCTTTGTTTTTTTGTC
>DAOWBJ010000270.1 GCA_030634125.1 Victivallales bacterium | reverse complement strand
CAGAAACGTCCATTGGTCGCCTTGTTGCATACGAATAATTCACGATACAGAATCGCGGGAAAAAAACCTTGCGCTACATGTCCTATTCGATCGTAATGATTGCGGGTAAAACCAAATACCTCTTTCATCCATTCACCGAGCGGCGCAAGTTCATATGTGTAATAACCGCCGTAAATCAAAATCATAGCCTGCACAAACATCGCAAGCTGCAGAAGCCAGGAAAACTTAATGCCCTTAAGCCAAAGAACAGCAATTGTCAGCAGTGCCGGAAACATCCATAAAACTTCCATACGCCAGGTAAACTTGTCATGGGGGTTTATGCCAGACGCGATTAAAACCAACAATGCCGCAAAATAAAAAATAAAACCCATATTATTAATAAAAGCATTGATTATTTTCATATAAAGCCTCTTGTTTTCTCTATATTTACTATACCTTGAATTAGATTCAAAAGCAAGTTAGAAACAGAATCTATAAATTGACTTACAAAAATAGTTGATTTTGTCATTATTGGAAGGTATTGTAATTTACACGGATAATCAAAAACGGTCTAAAATGATTGAAAAAAGTGAAAAAGATTCAAGAGAAGGTTTGTTGATCAATATCACCGGTAACGGTAAAGGCAAAACCACTAGTGCGTTAGGTACTTGTATGCGGGCTTTGGGCTGGGGCTGGCAGGTATCGATAATCCAGTTTATCAAAAACAAACAGGAAAACGGTGAAAAACGTTTTGCCGCGACCATTGCTGAAAACCTGGAAATGGTTCAATGCGGTTTAGGATTAACTCATAATTCCAGAGCTTCTGATGCTCAACATATTGAAGCCGCCCGTAATGCCTGGGAAAAAGCAAAGTCTCATTTGCGGGCGGGGAAAGCGGATTTAATGGTGTTTGACGAATTAAACATAGTATTGAAGTTGGGATGGCTGGACGTTGATGATGTAATCAACGCCCTGCGAAAACGCCCAAAACGGGTGCATGTAATCATCACAGGGCGTAACGCGCCGGACAAATTGATTGCCGCTTCAGATCTGGTTTCCGAGATCAAAGAAATAAAACATCCCTACAAATCAGGCATAAAAGCCCGGAAAGGAATAGAATATTAATCTTCTTTAGTCTCGTCTTCCTGTTTGTCGCCACCTTCGTCAGGAACGCAGCATGAAGACTTTTCTTCATCATCGCCGCCTTTGCAGAATAGACAAGAACTTTTGCCTTTCGCGATTCTCATCATCATGTGAACAACTAAGAATAAAGCCAGAATTATAATTACAGCTAAGGCAATATATTCAAACATACTCATAGAAATATCCTCCAGTTAGTTCTTGTTTTACAAAAAAACTTCATACCTGATAACAATAAACGCTCTTAAACAAAAAAGCAAATATTTTGTTGCCATTCGATTTGACCTTGAACTTATTTTATGCAAATTAATAATTGTTTATTTTAGCTAAAAAGCTTGTGTTTTAGCGATTTGCGGTTATAATAGTTGACTTGTTAAGATGTTTTTATAAAAACACTTGAAAAGTATTGAAACAGGAAAAATCATGATTGATAAATTACCCCCTCTTGCCATAGGCAATTTAAAAATAAGAATTCCAATCATTCAAGGCGGAATGGGAGTCAAAGTCTCGACTGCCGCTTTGGCCGGTGCTGTCGCGATTTGCGGCGGAGCAGGAACTATCGCTAGTGTAGGGCTTGGTCATGGTGCTGAAAAAAACATGACTTATGTCGAGTTTTCAAATAAGGCGCTCCAGAAAGAAATACGTAAGGCTAAAAAACTGACGCGGGGTGTTGTGGGTGTAAATATAATGGTGGCTCTGAGCAACTACGAAGAAATGGTGCATACCGCTGTAAAAGAAAAAGTGGATTATATTATTTCAGGGGCTGGTTTACCCTTAAGCTTGCCGGAATATACCAAAGGAAGCTCTGTAAAACTTATTCCTGTTGTTTCATCAGCAAGATCCGCGGAAGTTATATTGAAATCCTGGAGCAGGCGTTATAAGCGTTTGCCGGATGCTATTGTTGTAGAAGGTCCAATGGCAGGTGGGCATTTAGGTTTTAAAGCTGAAGATTTGATAGAGAACACGGCGGATAGTTTAGAAAAAATAGTCGCAGATGTTTTAGTTATGGTTGAGAAGTATCGAGGTGAAAAAGACGCGGAAATTCCAGTAATAGCCGCGGGCGGAATATTTGACGGAAAGGATATTGCGAGATTTCTCCGCTTAGGAGCAAAAGGAGTTCAGATGGGAACGAGATTTGTTGCCACAACTGAATGTCCTGTTCCCGATACATTCAAAGAATTGTACATTGCGGCAAAAAAAGATGATGTCGTTATTATCAAAAGTCCTGTCGGCATGCCGGGCAGGGCGATAAACACAAGTTTCATTAATAAAACAACGAAGGGTGCAAAAGTACCATTTAAGTGCGACTATCGCTGTCTGAAAAGTTGTGATGTAAAAAACACTCCATACTGCATAGCAAAAGCAATGTGCAACGCAATGCTGGGAGATATGGATAACGCAATTGTCTTCGCGGGCGAAAACGTTGTACGGGTAAAAGAGATTGTATCAGTAAAAGAGCTGATGGACGAACTCGTAAATGAGACCATCAAAGAGCTGAATAAAGCGTAAACTCTTTACTTATAAATTTTGATGTTGTTGTTTTTGATTTTCGCGGCGTAGTTTTTTATTGGACGCTGCCATGTTCTTACTATGCTTTTAACGCTGTAGCCTCTTTGGAGGAGCTGGCGGACTTTGGCACTTCCCATTGCTTTGTCAAAACCTTTTATGCGGTTGCCGCGCCATTTGAATTGTGAGTGATTCTTTTGGAGATAATACAGTATAGCAACTGTGCAGGTCGTTGGTTTGAATTTGGATACATCAGTTATATGAAGCTGAACCCCGTTTGTACTTTGCCCCTTGAATAAACCGAATGACGGCGTGAAATGTATCTCGCGGAAACGAATTCCTTTAAGACCCTGGCGATTCAAGCTTCGCGCCATGTGCCCGGCATTGATCCATGGCGCGGCGACGACTTGAAAGGGCAAAGTATAACCAATGCCAATTCCAACGACACCCAAAGTTCCAATTGCGCCTGTGGCTGAATAAGTACAGGCGGATTCCGGCGAAGGAATTTGCGGGGAGGTGGGTACCCACGGCAAAGCTGTCTGCGCCCAGTTCATGCCGCGGCGGTAATTGATCATGGGAACAACGTAAAGTTGACATTTTATGCCGATAACCCGTTTAAAGTAAAGTGCCAGTTCGCCCACGGTCAGACCGTAAGCAAAAGGAATCGGATACAGGGCGATGAATGAACGATATTTGTTTTCAGTAAT
>DAOWBJ010000051.1 GCA_030634125.1 Victivallales bacterium | reverse complement strand
GCTTTTACAAAATTCTCATGGTGATTTTTCATCCATGCAGAACACGCTATTTTTATATCAAAAATTTAAAATAGTCATTTCAGATGACCAGGATTGCGTCATTTCAGATGACCGCTCACATTGCTCTTGGGTTATTTAAATTTACCCTTTTAATAGCTATAAAATCCCATGTAACACTTTCGCAAATCCTAACATCTCCAAAACCTCCAGCTCCTCGAAAATTTTTGACAACCTTGTAATCCTTAAGTTTGATATTATCAAGCTTAGACATGATCTCTTCACCAAGGATACTTGTAAAAACATCTATCTTTTCATCATCTGGAGGAATATATTTTTTATCAAAAGAGATCAAAGTTTCAGGAGTATCTATTTGTTCCAAATCTTCCAAAAATTTAATTACTGTAGAATACCTGTTTTGTTTTGATTTTGCACATGCTTTCAAAAAGATATTGTTAAGAGCTTTCCCTTCAGTTGTCTTTAAAATTTCAAATGGCATTTCGGGAAACATTCTTTCAGAATTCCCCGTTAAAGCACAATATGCGCAAATAGCTAAAGCATATATATCACTATCAACAGAAGGTTTAATATATAAATCTGGTTTTTGCTCTGATGGTAAAATCGTATCTTTAAAAGTAAATGGATTTGCTAAATTTTCCACACAGGTCAATTCTGATAGTTTGGGAACATTGTCAACCCAGAGTATATTTTCAGGTCGTATCTTTCCATGAAATTTACCTGAATCATGTAAAGCGTTTAATCCTTTAGCTAATTCCTTTGATAAATACACCGTCTCAGAAGGCGATAGCTTGTTTCTCCCAGTCAAGATATTAGCAAGTGTCTTTGGGTAGTAAGAGTCATTATCACAAAGATTATCAGCTTGTTCCATTGAATAAAAATAAGTATATTCATATCTTCTACCAACACGCCTTTTTACATCCAAACCAATTTTATATACCTGAATAAGATTTCTATGTCTTGGAGCAGATCTTTGGTTTTTCAAAAAGGATTTAAATAAGTCAATATCTGATTTTCTCCAGACTTGATTAATTTTTACCGCTACTTGTTTTTTATCTTTATTAGTCCCCATTTTAACTTTACCCAGAGAGCCATTCACAGTGTAATCTTCATCGAAACTAATATCATTTAAACGTATATTGTCAAGTTGATCCAATAGTTCGGAACCAAACAGTTCTGTAGTATATTTTAACTCTGCCTTCTTCTCAAACTGTTCTTTTTGCTTGAAGATATTCAGCAATTCATTCTCGTAGGCTCCTGTTTCGTGAGTCAAATCAGAGCTTTTTAATACATTTCGAAAGTTATTTATTTCATCATGGTAGAATTCAAAGGCAAGCTTCATATGCTCTAATGCGAAAGGATAATGATATTTATAATTTATCAATGCATCATACCAAGGATATATATTTTTTTCATTCGCATTGAAATGTGTCAATAAAACTATAATTTTACTAAGTTTATTAAGATTAAACTCCTGAAAAAGAAGAAACAACATGACCTGTTTGTCAAGCTTAGACAAGTCAATATTTTGCCAAAGTACAAATTTGTTTAAATCAAGCATCCTTCAACCATTGATTATTTTTTATATATTCTTTTAGTTTCTCAGTGACTCTTTTCTTGATGGCATAGACATTATTGGCGTTGGTATCAAAAACATCTGCCACTTCTTGAGGAGATTTACCTTCTATTGTCACACAAAGAAATATCTGAGATGTTTTATTGTCCACAGCGTCTTTTACTTCATGTAAAGCTTGATGCAAAACATGTTTCTGCCATTCTTCATTCCATATCTTATCCAAGTTTGAATCAACTGGTTCTGGTAGATCATCAATACCGAATTCATCGCTTTCAACAGATGTTATCTTCTCAGCAGTTTTCTTTTTCTTATCTTTGAATTTTAGTGCTTTGTAGTAAAATATTTTCTTCAAATAGCTTCGGAACTTACCTTTACTTTTATCGTATTTGAAAGTTTTACTGGCATGAAAAAAAGTCATCATTACTTCTTGGATCAGTTCTTCAACTTCACCAGTATTAAGTTCGTAAGATTGTCGCCCAACCGTATAAAGCAATCTTTTGTAAGTATCATAAAACTCAGTCCAGGAAACTTCATCTCCTTTGCGAACTCTTGAAAGTAAACTCATTCTGGTCGTGTATGCCATTAAAGAATCCCCCTGATTCAATAGTTGTATAAATCAAAATACCATGACTGAAATATTTTTCAAACGTTTAGAAAAAGGTGTAGAGAAAAAATCTTGTTTTTATAGGGAAACGATGAAAAGAAATGAATTTTGGTAAAAAAGTAGTGAAAAAGCTTTATTTTTTGACGTTTTTGCTTCTTTTTAGAAAAACAGCATCCTCACATATGGACGGTATATATTTATTTTCATCGGCTTGCTTTTATTTGGCTTGGAAGTATAATAATGGTAGCAATGTTTACGATCCGAATTTGGTCCGTTTTGGGTCCGAAAGTGGTCCGAAAACGGACAAAAAGCATCAAAACGGGTTGATTTAAAGAGAATATTTGAGCTCAAAACTGGCTTTTGGTAGTAGCTCCCTGAGCCGCTACCATTTTTCCTCCTCAAATCCTGCTCAAGAGTCAATCCTTGTCATTTCTCGTATTTTCATGTCTTTTCGTTACAAAAAGTAAAAATAAGCTAACGATAAGCTAACGATAAGCTAACGGTCTGTTTGAACATGCTTTGAGCTTAGCCCTAATTTTCGCCAGGCTTTGGGGGTTGCCGCGCGGCCTTTGGGGGTGCGTACCATGAAACCTTCCTGAATCAGGAATGGCTCGTAAACTTCTTCGATAGTGCCTTCATCTTCGCTGACGGAAACTGAAATATTTTTTAAGCCGACCGGACCGCCGTTGAAATTATGAATAATCGCTTCAAGAATCCGGTTATCCATTTCGTCCAGACCGTTTTCATCGATATTGAGCATTTCCAAAGCTAAGGAAGCATTTTCGGAACTGACAATATTATTTGATTTGACCTGTGCGTAATCGCGGGTCCAGCATAGTAAATTATTGGCGATACGGGGCGTCCCGCGGCAGCGCCCGGCAATTTCCGAGGCTCCGCCCGGCTCAATGTCAATATTTAAAATTCCAGCGGAACGCTCGACTATCTGCTGTAGTTCCGGCGCGTCGTAATAATCCAGACGGCAGGACAGTCCAAACCGGGAACGCAGAGGCGCCGACAGCATTCCCTGCCGGGTAGTAGCTCCCATTAATGTGAAATGCGGCAGATTTAAACGAACTGAACGCGAGCCGGGACCCTGTTCCAGAATAATGTCGATGAAAAAATCCTCCATCGCGCTGTAAAGATATTCTTCAACCGTTGTGTTTAAACGGTGGATTTCATCAATAAATAGTATATCGCCGTCCGTCAACGAAGTTAAAAGCCCCGCCAGGTCACCGGGTTTGTCGATAATCGGACCGCTGGTGGTTTTGATATTCGCGCCTTTTTCGTTGGCGATGATGTAGGCCAAAGTGGTTTTGCCAAGCCCCGGAGGTCCGCTGAGTAAAAGGTGTCCCAGAGGTTCTTTGCGTCCTTTCGCGGCTTCGACATATAATTCGAGTCTTTCTTTGACTTTTATCTGTCCCGGGAAATTCATAAATTTCAGCGGACGCAGCTTATTATCCTGAGTTTTGTTTTTTTTATTTAATGTAGAGCTTATAAATCTTTCTGTCATAACTTGATTTTTTGCCAAATTGGTGTTAATTAAGTTTTCGTTTTTGTCAATTTTTAAGCGAAGGGATTATTGACGATATATATAAATAACTCGTTTTACAGACATTTTCCAATAAAATCAGAAAAAAACTAAGGATGTTTAAATGATGATGGATCAAAAACTAGCAACACTTTCTGCTAATACGGTACGTATTTTATCGGCTGAAGCAATTCAAAAAGCAAAATCCGGTCATCCCGGAATGCCAATGGGATGTGCTGACTTCGCTTTCACTTTGTGGTACAAATACATGCGCCACAATCCTAAAAACCCTAAATGGCTCGGACGTGACCGTTTTATCCTGTCCGCGGGACATGGTTCCATGCTGCAATATTCTCTGCTGCATCTTTTCGATTACGGTTTGCCGATGGATGAACTCAAACAATTCCGTCAGTGGGGCAGCAAAACTCCCGGTCATCCCGAATACGATCATACCGCCGGTTGTGATGTTACTACTGGTCCATTAGGCAGCGGATTCGCTTCCGGAGTGGGCATGGCGATAGCTAACAAATATTTTACGGCACATACCGGTTTGGACAAAACTGATCTCGTTGACAATAAAATTTTCATCATCAGCGGAGACGGCTGTATGATGGAGGGAACTACTTCTGAAGCCGGTTCTCTGGCTGGTCATTTGAAACTGGATAATATTATCTGTTTCTACGATGACAACTCAATCACTATTGAAGGTTCTACAGATTTAGCCTTTTCCGAAGAAGTCGGCGCGCGTTTCACAGCCTACGGCTGGCGTGTAATCCACGTCGAAGATGCCAATGACATCGCTCAATGCGACGCGGCTCTGGCTGAAGCAGTGGAATCTGACGGCCGTCCTACTTTGATCGTCGGACGCACCAAAATCGGTTTTGGCGCTCCCAATAAAGCAGGCAAAGCCTCCGCGCACGGCGAACCTCTCGGCGACGACGAACTCGCTGCCACCAAAAAGAATCTCGGCATGCCGGAAGAAGATTTCGTAGTATTACCTGAAGTTAAAAAATTCTGTGCTGAACGCGTTGAGTCTTTGACTGCCGCCGCGGCTGAATGGGATAAAAAATTCCAGTCCTTCCTCGAAGCCAATCCGGAATCAGCTAAAACTGTTTCCAGCATGATGAACCGTGAAGTTCCGGAAAACTTGCTTGAGGAACTTTTGAAAGTAGCCCCGGTTGATAAAGCGGTAGCGACACGCGCGTCCGGCGGAACTATCCTGCAGCGTGCTTCGGAACTCGTCCCCGCCCTCGTGGGTGGCGCGGCTGACCTGGCTCCTTCAACCAAAACCGACATCAAAAACGCTGACAGCTTCGCCCCCGAAAACTACGGCGGACGCAATCTGCATTTTGGTGTCCGTGAACTGGCGATGGGTATGGCCGGTAACGGTATGGCATTGTACGAAACAATCATTCCTTACACTTCAACATTCTTTGTTTTCTCTGACTACATGAAACCGGCAATGCGTTTGGCGGCTATTCAGGGACTGCATGAAATATATGTATTCACTCATGATTCATTTTACGTCGGTGAAGACGGTCCGACTCATGAGCCGGTCGAACAAATCGCGATGCTGCGTACTATCCCGGGATTCACAGTAATCCGTCCCGCGGAAGCTAACGAAGTCGCGCACGCATGGGCGGCGGCATTGAATGCTGACGGTCCGGTGGCAATACTACTGACTCGTCAAAACCTCGAGCCATTTGCCCCGGAAATGGCTAAAAACGTTGATTTGGCGAAAGGTGCTTATGTATTAAGTGACGACGAAGATTTTGATATGATTCTGATGGCAACTGGTTCTGAAGTCAATCTGGCTCTGGAAGTAGCGAAAGAAGTTCGCGCGGGTGGTACAAAAGTTCGTGTAGTTTCAATGCCTTCTCAAGAACTGTTCCTGAAACAAAGTGCTGAATATCAGGAAGAAATCTTACCATCCGACTGCCTGGCAAGAGTATCTATAGAAGCGGCGTCAACATTCGGCTGGCATCGTTTCACAGGCACTTATGGTTTAACTATCGGTTTAGATCATTTCGGAGCTTCCGCGCCGTTCAGCGTACTGGCTGAAAAATTCGGTTTCACAGTAGACGGTGTTCTCGACAAAATGCGCGAACATTTCATGGGCGGCGGCTGTGGATGTGATGACGATTGCGATGACGAAAAAGACTGCGGCGATGACTGCGGCTGTGAAAAATAAGTCCTTATAAATACAAAGACCGTTTGAATCCAAATCCGGTTCAAACGGTCTTTTTTATGGCAAAAAAACAAAATTATTTGTCAGGCTATTTCTTAATCTCACCAGTGTTTATAACTGTGGTTTTGTCGACTTCTTCTGAATCAATTCCGGTGTTTATGACTGTTGTCTTGTCGATTTCATCTGAATTGATTACTGTGGTTCTGCCTTCCTGTTGTGTGCGCATCTGGGTTTGGACTGTTGATTTCAGGGCGATGTCGGTGTAGAACGGGTCGAGGAATTTGGCGACTTCCATCATGCTTTGAGGACGGTCGCCGGGGTCTTTTTCGAGGCAGCTCATGATTAGATGCGCCATGTCGTCGTCAATATCCTGCCGGAGGCTTCTGATGTCCTTTGGTTTCATTGTAAGCACCATGGAAAGAGTGGTTTTGAAATCTTTGCCGTCAAAGGGCAGACGCCCGGTAATAAGGCGATACAGAGTCGCGCCGAAACTGTAAATATCCGACAGTACTGATGGTTCTCCATCCTTACAAAGTTCGGGGGCGAGAAAACTGGGGGTTCCGACAATTACGCCGGCCAGGGTGAGGTCGACGGAGGTGGTGCTTTTAGCAATACCGAAGTCAGTAAGTTTGGGAACTCCAAGATTAGTTACCATGATATTGCTGGGTTTGACATCGCGGTGAATAATTCCCAGCTGATGGGCAAGCGCGAGCGCTCTGGCGATAGCTCCGCAAATTTTTCTGACTTCCGCTAAGTCAAATCTGTAGTGATCTTTCAGTTCGCGGTCCAGAGCGGTTCCCGTAATAAGTTCCATGGCGTAATAGGGGCGGCCGTTGACTTCCCCCGCATCGATGATGCGGATAATATTGGGGTGGTCAAGCTGTTGAAGTATCTCGGTTTCCCTGAGAAAACGTCCGACAGAATCCTTATCGCTTACATATTGGGCGAGCATCTGTTTAAGTGCGACGGTCTCTTTGGTTTTCGGGTGCGTGGCGCGGTAAACCACTGCCATACCGCCGCGTCCAAGTTCTTCGTGCAGTATGTATGGACCGACTTTGGTTTCAAGTATCAGAGGTTTACGCATGTGCAGGATAACCATAAAAAAGCTCAAAGGCAAAGCCAGGAGCGGATAGCTTACATCGAAAAACAATTCCTGAGTAATCACCATCCAGATGGAAAAACAGACAACCAGAGTAGTAACGGTAATAAATGCCGCCCAGAAATAGTAGGCGGAACGGAACATTGCCAGATAACCGCCAATCGCCGTCAAGGCAATTATAATAGCAATTTGCGGCCACAGGGACATCATGCTTACATATTGTTCATTAATCATGGATGCAAGGATATTTGCCTGAACTTCTACTCCCGTCGAAGGTCTGTCCGCGACGGCAAGCGGAGTGGCAAAAAAATCATGGGCATCGCTGAAAGATGCTCCAATCATGACAATTTTATTTTTAAATAAATCCGCTTTGACTTCTCCTTTGAGTATCTGATATATCGGGATGGTCGGAAAAGTCTCCGGACCGCCGAGAAAGTCAATAAACAGACTGTCCCCGGCGGGCAGATTCGGTTGTTTGCCAAATGCTGTAGAGTATATCCGGAGGGCAAAATTCGGTATTTTAACGTCGTTATGCGTATAGTAAGGCTTAAGTTTTCTGACAACAGATCCGGAGGAGAGTTGAAGATTGACAATTCCCGAAAACGCGTATTTTCTGAACATATCGAGCGGCAGCACCAGACGTTGACCGCTGAGACTTATTTCGTCAGAGGAAAAATTCTGCTCGAGCCGTTCCAGTTTGGCGGCAATCACCACATTAGCGGCTTTGCGCATGGATTCGGCAAGAGCTTTATCTTGCGCGGCATCCTTTGAAGGTTCGATAAAAAGCAGGTCGACGGCAATAGCTTTGGCTTCGGCCCTGGATAGAAAATCTATAGCTTTGGCGTATAAAGACCTGTCCCAGGGCCAGCGCTGATTGATTTCCGTCAGTGAACCTTCGTCGATAGCGACAATAACGATACCGGTATTCTCCGCGGCGACGTGTCCTCCCGCTCTGAATTCGAGGAAAGTATCATAAACCATATTATCAACGGGGGCAAAAATACGGAAAATCACCAAAGCCAGCATGATGAGACCGCTGATTCCGCAGATAATGCAGTCAACGATTATTTCTTTATACGAATCTTTTTGGAGAACCATAAGCTATTATCACCGCTTTGCTTTTTGGGCATCGCTTTTTAAACGCCGGATTATGTACATAGTTTCTTCGTCGTTATTTCCACCCGGCAGTTTGTCCACGCCGTAAGAATAAAGCATCAGGTATTCAGTACCCCGAGGCGTTTTCTTAAAGTAAACGCCGTATTTACCGCCGAAAGGATCTTTGAGATCGGAATCAATATACGGTCCATTCCATTTTTTGATTTTTTTGCCGCTGCGGTCTTTGTTTTCCAATAGACAGCGTAATGAATTTCGTGAAATTTTCCTGACGGATTTGCCGGAAAGTTCTTTGCCGGGATGGTATTTGGTGTCGGCGTAAAGTCTGGCGAGTGAAACTTTGAGTTTTTTGAAATCCTCTTGAACAATTTTGCCGCCCCTTACCTGTCTTCCCATTTTATTGACAAGGTCGCGGGCTTGGTTGGTCTGCATGTCATTGATTTCCACCATGCCGCGGGCGGCAGGGAAGGTTGCCGCCATGCCCATATTTTCGATAGCCTGCTGGAATTCTTTAGCGCGGTTTGACGCGTCACGAGCCATTTTTATGGGATCCTGCAATGGTTTGTTGTAAAGCACAATGATCTCATGGTTTGGTTTGACCATTTTTGAGCCGGACTTTCTGGTGCTTTTAACTTCGACCAATCCTGTCCAAACCCCGATTTTAGCGGTTTT
>DAOWBJ010000234.1 GCA_030634125.1 Victivallales bacterium | reverse complement strand
TGCACCAACCCCGAACGGGGTTGAACAACTGAACGTAACAAGCTGCTTATTCAACCCCGCCGGGGTTGATGTTTTGGGAATGCGAATATCCCACGGGTTTTACCCGCGGCTATTTAAATATAACCCCGTTGGGGTAATTAAAATCTTCTAAGAATGCCGGTCTAATGACCGGCGCTCCCAGCTTTTATTTTACGGCTTTTACCATTAAGTCGGCGACATTTTTGGCGAAGGCTAATGGATCAGGGATCGGGCTGCCTTCGGTTAATAAGGCTTGATCGTAAAGCAGATGCGCGTATTTTTGCAGTTCGGAATTTGCTTTGTCCGCGTCAAATAACTGCTGCATACTGGCTACTAATGAATGTTTCGGATTCAATTCCAGAATGCGTTTAGTAACTGGAACTTCCTGATTCATTGATTTGAACATGCGCTCCATGTGCGCGCTCATCGCGTTTTCTTCGCCGACCAGGCAACAAGCACTGTCCGTTAAGCGGTTGGTGAAACGAACTTCCTTGATATTAGCGTCGAGCTCCTTCTGGATTACTTCGAGAACATCTTTGTGATTTTTAGCGGCTTTGGAAATAACTTTTTCACTGGACTTTTTACTTTTTTCATCGAGTTCAATATCGCCTTTGGTGGCTGATTTGAACTGGAATTTTGCGAACTGCCCCATGGACGGCATAATCCATTCGTCAATAGGATCGATCATAAATAACACATCGAATCCCTGACTGCGGAAAAGCTCGAGAGCGGAAGAATTTTCCACTGCTTTACGGCTTTCACCGGTGATGTAATAAATTTCTTTCTGCGCCGGAGCCATGCCGTCAACATATTCCTGCAAGCCTACTAGCTTGCCGGCTTCGTTGTTCATGGTTTCGTACATGGTCAGACCTTTGATCTTTTCCTTGTTTTCATGATCCATGTGGATACCTTCTTTGAGAATCTTACCGAACTCAAGGAAGAATTTCGCATATTTTTCCGGCTCTTTTTCTTTCATTTTTTTGAGCTCAGATAAAGTTTTGCGGGTAATCGTTTTCTGCATTTTTCGAATCTGCGCGTTATCCTGGAGAAGTTCACGGGAAACGTTCAGCGGCAGATCGCTGGAATCCACGACACCTTTGAGGAAGCGCAGATAATCCGGTACAAGGTCTTTGCATTCGTCAGAAATGAATACGCGGCGTACATAGAGCTGTAAGCCTTTTTTCTGGAAGTCCGGCATAAACATGTTGAAAGGAGCTACTTCCGGGATATAGATGAGTGCCTTGAATTCAGAAGTTCCCTCAGCGGAAATTTGAATTGCTTTAGCAGGTTTGCCGCCATCGTGCGAGAGATGGGAGAAAAAGCTTTCGTGCTCTTCTTCGGTGATTTCAGAGGCTTTTTTAAGCCAAATAGCTTTTTGTGAGTTAAGGGTTTTGATTTCAATGCTCTTGATTTCTTTAGCATCTTCGCCTTCACCTTCTTTTTCGACTTTTTCATATGGCAAAGTGATAGGATATTCGATAAAGTCAGAGTATTTACCGACAATTTCGCTGATTTTCCAGTTTTCCATGTAGATTTTAGCGTCATCTTTGAGAAATACTGTAATCTCGGTTCCCTGCTCTTCTTTTTCCGCTGTTTCTATTTTATAGCTTGACTTGCCGTCAGAAGTCCAGCGCACCGCGCTTTCATCGCTGCCGGCTTTTTTAGTCAGTATCTCGACTTTTTCCGAAACCATGAATGAAGAATAAAAACCAACCCCGAATTGTCCAATCAGCTCTGGAACGTCCGCTTCTGATTTCTTTTTCTCTTCCAGCGCTTTCATAAAAGCCTTGGTGCCGGACTTAGCGATAGTACCTATGTTATCAATGACCTCTTTTTCAGTCATGCCGATACCGTTATCAGAGATGCGGATTAAATTTTTATCTTTATCAACGGTCAAGTCGATAGCCCATTCGTTGCTGATTTTTTTATCGGTAAGTGCGGTAAAGCGCGCTTTGTCTATGGCATCGGCAGCGTTGGCGATTAATTCACGCAGAAAAATATCCTTATTTGAATACAAAGAATGAATCATTAAATCTAATAAATGCTGGACTTCTGTTTTAAATTTTTTAGTACTTGACGACATATTGCAAACTCCTGTTTTTTTAAAATCTTTTTTTTAAGTGTCATTTAAGCTCGAAAATATACCTTTAATAATCAAAAATACAAGTATTTATATAATATATAGTGGAATTATTTAACTTTTACACTTATAGTTATTTAATGGGAGTAGTTATAGAATAATTTGGAGAATCATTGTTATTTCTTGCTTATTGCTTATTTAGTTTTTTTTTGAGGGAAAAAATTAACATAGAAAGCTAATAATCTTTGTAAGTTGTTTCTTAACATATTAGTATAAGAACTTTTTGCGTTTCCATTTTTTTTATTGCTATTTCGGAGAACTTATTAAATAATAAGAAACGGGCGTAGGGGAAAATGACAGGAAAGAAAAAAAACAGCGGTGCTCTTGAACTAATAACAAAAGCCTGCGCTGAAATCACAAAATGCCTGGAGGGAGACGAGCAGGAACTTCCCAAAGGACAAATCGAACAGCTCAAAGAAAATATAACAAGCGCAATTAGTGATACAACAAAAACTCCAGCTTTAAAAAAACAATTATTGGAATTTGACGCGCTTTGCAAAAAATACGCAAGCAAGGTGCATTGCCTTTATCAAGCCAGAGATTTAGCGAGATGGGAACATTATACTCTAAAAATGGATTTGTGCAAGGAAATAAAAAAGCTCGGAGAATGTGCGGATAGTGATTTGCCGCGAATAGCGCGTGAATTAAAGATTATCCGTCTGCGCTGGAAAGATACCGGCAGCGTGCCGCACGAAAAAAGCGAGGAGATATGGAAGGAATTTTGCGAACGGTGCGACAAACTGCAAAACCGCATTAGTGAATATTACAACGGAATGGAAGAAAGTCGAAAAGAAATAGCTCTTGAAAAAATTAAAATTTGCGAGGATGCCGAAAAGATACAATCATCAACGGATTGGGAAGATGACGCGCGAAAATTTAAAGATTTACAAAAACGCTGGCGGGAAGTAGGATTTACCGCGCCGGATCAGGAAAAAGAACTGTATATGCGCTTCAGAGCCGCCTGTGATGTATTTTTCAACGCACGCAAAGAATATTATCATCAAGCTAAATTCGAACGGGAAAACGTCAGCAGCGTAAAATTTCAGTTATGTGAAGAGGCTAAAACTATTTTTGATTTAAGTTACAGTGAAGCTCATAAACTTATCCCTGATTTATGGGATCGTTGGAAGACTGCCGGCTCCGCGGGCAAGAGTGACCGCGAGCTTTATGAGCGTTTCCGTGGTTATTTCGATAGCTATTATGAAGGATTACGCAAACAAAGAACTGAAAATAAAAAAATAAAAAAGAAGATATGTGATGAATTAGAAGTTTTGGAAGAATCTTTGCAATCGGGGAAAAAACAGTTTCAGGATATAAAAGCTGAGTATTCAGAAATCAAAAAACAATGGGATTCAACAGGAGCAATGCCGAGATTAGAAGAACAAGTTGTCATCGAAAAATATTTTGCTTTAGGCAAAAAAATAGACTCGTTTAGTTCGGAATCCCAATATAATAACAAAGATATTTTAAAAAGGAGTTTTGAGCTGGAACAAATAGTCAGTGCCGCACTGGATTCTTTGGATTCTAAAGAAACCGAAATATGGGAAAAATGTCAATCGGACTGGAGAGCTTTGGAAAGCTCTGAAAAAAAATATTTCCGCGACAGCTTCGATGCTATAACTATCGCTTTCGAAAGTGATTC
>DAOWBJ010000184.1 GCA_030634125.1 Victivallales bacterium | reverse complement strand
TTATAATATTCGTATTTTAAGTGCTTTTACAAAATTCTCATGGCAATTTTCATCCATGCAGAACACGCTATTTTTATATCAAAAATTTAAAATAGTCATTTCAGATGACCAGGATTGCGTCATTTCAGATGACCGCTCACACCTATATCTGTTAGCAGGTTTTATATCGCTGAAAATAGAGTAAAAATTCCTGTTTCTTTATTTTTCAAGAAGGGCGCTTTTTATATTTGCAGAAAATGACGTATATGATTTGAATTCGCCGATTATATGTATAAATTATTCTAATTTTGGATTTGTCCTCAAGGCATTATTCTGAATATATTTAAGTGATTCTTATTACAAGCACTAAAAAATAACTAACAACGCAAAGGAGTGTTATGCCGAAAAGAGAAGACATCAAAAAAATTCTAATTATTGGTTCGGGTCCGATTGTTATCGGTCAAGCTTGCGAATTTGATTATTCAGGAACCCAGGCGTGCAAAGCTTTAGGCGAAGAAGGCTACGAAATCATCCTTGTTAATTCAAATCCGGCGACTATTATGACGGACCCGGGCATGGCTGATAAAACTTATATCGAACCTCTCACTTTTGACTCTATTGTAAAAATTATTGAAAAAGAACGCCCGGACGCGTTATTGCCTAACCTTGGCGGTCAGACCGCATTGAATATGTCTGCCGAGCTTGATGAAAAAGGTATTCTGGCAAAATATAATATTGAACTGATTGGTATTAAAGCGGACGTAATTAAACGCGGCGAAGACAGAATCGCGTTTAAAGAAACAATGGCCTCAATTGGCGTTGAAGTACCCGGCTCTCTGCCTTCAACTTCTATTAAAGAAGCTGAAGAAATTGCTGAAAGTTCGGGTTACCCCGTAGTTTTGCGCCCGGCATACACGATGGGCGGTACCGGCGGCGGCATTGTTTACAATGTCGAAGAATTGCGTGAAGTAATGGCGCGTGGTCTCTCAGCAAGTTTGATTGGACAGGTTCTCGTCGAAGAATGCGTTATCGGCTGGGAAGAACTTGAGCTTGAAGTTGTCCGCGACTTGAAAGGCAACAAAATTACTGTTTGTTTTATTGAAAACGTTGATCCGATGGGTATTCATACCGGCGACAGTTTTTGTGTCGCGCCGATGCTCACAGTCCCGCGGGAACTGCAGGACAGACTCCAGAAAATATCATACAAAATTATTGATGCCATCGGCGTTACCGGCGGCACAAACGTTCAGTTTGCCCATGACCGCGAAACCGACCGTATCGTTGTTATCGAAATTAATCCGCGTACTTCCCGTTCATCCGCCCTGGCGTCAAAAGCTACCGGTTTCCCGATAGCCCGTATTTCCACCAAACTTGCCGCCGGTTATACTTTGGATGAAATTCCTTACTGGAGATCAGGCACGCTGGATAAATATACGCCGTCAGGCGATTATATGGTTGTTAAATTTGCACGCTGGGCTTTTGAAAAATTCCCGCAGTCCTCTGATCACCTCGGCACTCAAATGAAAGCCGTTGGTGAAGTCATGAGTATCGGCAAAAACTTCAAAGAAGCATTTCAGAAAGCAATTCGCTCACTGGAAATCAGCCGCTATGGTCTCGGCGGCGCGGAAAACTTCAGGGAATTAAGCGAACAGGAATTGCGTAAACGCATCGCGACTCCGACTTGCGACCGCTTGTTCCAGATTTATGAAACTATGCGTAAAGGCGTCAGTACTGAAGATATTTTCAAAATCACTAATATTACCAAGTGGTTCCTCGATGAAATCAAAGAACTTGTTGATTTTGAAGAAAAAATCAGCACCTGTGCCTGGAATACTCTTTCAGATGAAGACCTGAAAGAAGCCAAACTGCTGAGTTTTTCAGACCGTTATTTAGCTGGTATATTTGATGTTAAAGAACAAACAGTCAGGGAGCGCCGTAAAAAACTTAATATAAATGCCGCTTACGGCAAAATTAAAGTGAGTGGTGTTGAAGACGGCGAATATTATTATTCAACCTATAAAGATGTTCCCGATGAAGTTACGGTTTCTCCGAATAACAAAAAAATAATGATTCTCGGCAGCGGACCAAACCGTATCGGTCAGGGAATTGAATTTGATTATACTTGTGTCCACGCGGCGTTTTCTCTGCGCGACATGGGTTATGAATCAGTTATGGTGAACTGTAATCCATCGACTGTATCCACGGATTATGATACTTCCAATAAGTTATATTTTGAACCTTTGACTCTCGAAGATGTTCTGGCTGTTTACGAAAAAGAACAGCCGCTCGGCATTATTGTTCAGTTTGGAGGTCAAACTCCATTGAATATCGCCCAGCAGTTGAAGGACGCGGGCGTAAAAATACTTGGAACTTCGCCTGAAAGTATCCGCCTGGCGGAAGACCGTGAATATTTCCGTGAACGCATGATAGCCTTGAATATTCCGCAACCCGAGAGCGGTACAGCCCGTTCGCTTGAAGAAGCTGTCGCGCTTGGACGTAAAATCGCTTATCCGGTTATGGTTCGTCCGTCATTTGTTCTCGGCGGTCGCGGGATGGAAGTTCTTTACGAAGAGGAAATGTTGAAAAAATATGCTGTTGAAGCAATTAAAGTCAGTCCGGAATATCCAATGCTGATTGACCGTTTCCTCGAAAACGCGCTTGAAGCTGAAGTTGATTCTGTTGCTGACGGCGAACAGGTGTTTGTTGCTTCAGTTATGGAGCACATTGAGTTGGCTGGAATCCATTCAGGAGACTCCGCGTGCGTGATTCCTTCGATTACTATCGCTCAAAAACATCTTGATACAATAGAAAAATATGCCGCGGCTATCGCAAAAGATCTTGACGTCTGCGGAGTAATGAATATTCAATTCGCGATTTGTGATGACGTCGTTTATATTATCGAAGCTAATCCGCGCGCATCCCGCACAGTGCCTATTGTTTCTAAAATTACCGGTGTCGCCCTGGCAAAAATAGCTACTGAAATTATGATGGGCAAAAAAATCGCCGATTTTGAACTGGCAAACAAACGTCCTGACTTTTTTGGTGTTAAAGAAGCTGTTTTCCCATTCAATATGTTCCCGGAAGTGGATCCCCTGCTGGGGCCGGAAATGCGTGCGACCGGTGAAGTTATGGGAGTTGCCGCAAATTATGGTTTGGCATTCTATAAAGCCCAGGAAAGCGCGGGTGCAATATTGCCCACAGGAGGAACATTGCTGTTATCTGTTGCCGGACGTGAACGCCAAAACCTGCTGCATATAGCACAAAAAGCCAGTGAACTTGGTTTTAAAATTGTGGCTACAGAAGGTACAGCCAAATTCCTCATGGAAAACGATATTGACGCAACTGTTGTCAAGAAACTGCATGAAGGCCGTCCGAATATTGGTGATATGATTAAAAATAAAGAAATCAATTTAATCGTCAATACCCCGATAGGACGTGAAGGCAAACATGATGACAGTTATATTCGTATGATGGCAATTCAAAATAAAATTCCTTACGTAACGACTTTAGCCGCGGCGAAAGCAAGTTTGACAGGCATTGAAGCTGTTTCCAAAGAAGCTATCGAACCTAAAGCATTACAGGAATATCAAATGCAGTAAATTCATAAAAGAGCCGGCTTATATTGCCGGCTCTTTTGTCCAAAGAACAGTCGTAATTAGTTTTTTTGTAATATTTTTGCAAAAAAAAAGTTTTTTCGCTTTGAAAAGTAATTTTAGCGATTATGCTGTACTATACAGGTTTAAATACAATATATTATAAGATTAAAAACAAAATTTATCACGGATTCAGGAAATGGACATACCGATAATTGTCATTATTGCTCTTGTTGCGGCTTTCGCCACGATAGGCTTTTACAATTTTTACCTGAGTACTAAAAACTTCCGGCTGCGGGACAGAATAAAAGATGTGCTGCATCAGAAAGCGGAAATAGGTAATTTTTTAAGTTTATTTTCACATAGTCTGCGCGAGATTGAAAAAATTGAAAATTCAATGAATACAACCGCGCGTTATATTGCCGACCTTGTTGAAGCCGAATCGGTGTGTATTTATGAAGTCCGGAATAATTACTTACAGGCGACGGGAATCAGCGGAGCCTATCCGTTAATCATGAGTGCCAGCGATTACATGATGACCAAACCGCGTTACCTGCTTGAAGCGTTGCGTCATGAAAAAGTCGTCATTGGAAATGGATTAATCGGCAGGGTTGGCGAAATCCGCGAACCTTTACTGATTGAAGACACAAGCAACGATTACCGCCTGCAAAATTATCCTAACGCCAAGAGTGTCAATACCATTATGCTGGTCCCGATGGTTCATGATGCCACCTTGACCGGGGTGATCTGCGCGGTTAACAGCCGGCACTCCGGCGCTCTTTCTCACGAACAATTCAGTCGTTTACGTTTTATCAGCTCGCAAGTTATTTTAGCTCAAAATTTAATTTCGATATACAGTGATTTGAGCAAACAGCAGCGGATTAATCAGGAACTTGAGTTTGCGCGTCAATTACAGGCGTCTTTACTGCCAAGCACTTTTCCCGCATGGGATCAGTTTGTCGTTCATGCGTTTACGCGTTCATCCAAAGAGGTGAACGGGGATTTTTATGACTTTGTTGAAATTGATGAAAACCGCTTATTAATCGTTCTTGGAGATGCCTGCGG
>DAOWBJ010000189.1 GCA_030634125.1 Victivallales bacterium | reverse complement strand
AAATAACTTAACATTTTTATAAAATTCCGAAATATGAAATTCGTGTTCGGTTCTTTCATCAAGGTCGAATAGTTTAATTTTTTCAAAGTCGGAAACAAGGATGTATTTTGGCAGTTCGTGTTCTTTCAGTCCGGGGAAATAATCTGTTGCTTGTTCATACGCTTTATCTAAATCTTTCCCTTGCGATTTGTGTTCAACAAGTAAAGTTCCTTTCCAGAACAAGTCAATAAAACCTTGTTTATCTCCCAGTTTCTTTACTGGTTCTTCAAAAGTCGCGACTCGTCTGCGGGATATTCCGAAAACATTAAAAAAGTCATTCCAAAAACTGTCTTTTTCAGCACGTTCTCGCGTCTCATCAGCCCACTCGTTCGAGAATTTCAACGCTCTATCTTTTATCTCATTCCAGCTTAATGCCATTTAACTTTTCCCTCTTGAATAGTAGTTTGTTTCTTTACAAATATAAATGACCTAAATGGTTTATCAAACTTTATCGTCTAAAGGCATCCACTTCCACATGATTTCATGCCAAAATATATCAGGTTTCGGAACAAGGTCTTGGTTAATCCAGCTAAGAAAATCTTCCTGCAAAATAACAGCAATTCCAGAAGCCTGAACCATTATTTCAAGTATTGTATGATTTAACGCATAAAGGTAACGTTCTTTATTTTCTTTGTCATTATACATTTGCTTATAGCGCTGACGATGTGTATCGTACGATTTTTCTGGTCCATGAACAATTAAAGCACCATACAAAAATGCATCTATAAACTGTCTATTGTTTTTGAAATATTTATGCAAGCATGTATCATCTGAATGACCTGAAATATTCCCATTTAAAAATTCTGTAAAATTATTTTGTCGCTTTACAATATTTTCTCTTTTGGTATCATCAATAAAATCTTGATATCGCTCGCAGGTTTCATTTAACAAATCATCCTGTCCCACAAATTGTCTAATACAAGTCAAAGCAAATACCGTGTATTCAAATGAAGGCAGATTGGCTTTCATGCCTTCCTCAATATTCCAGTGTAGTATTGAATTTACTGTATGTTCATGCCATTTGCTTGTTTGTAACACCTTTGTTATTTGAATAAACTGAGCAAAAAGGTCAGAATCTTTTTGGCTAAAACAAGAAATATTTTTAATGCTATTGTTTGCGTTTTCTTGATGTTGTGTTGTTTTTTTCATATCTTCATTCATCCGTTTTATCCGGGAATTGAGTTGTTTTATTCCTGCTTTATATCTGCCGGAACAAATTAGGACTGCAGCAAGCGCTTTTTGAGTTTTGTGCGATTTTTTCAATTTCCACGCGCCCAAAAACATTTCATGAGCCTTTTCAAACTGTTGTTGTTTAAAAAAAGCCCGTCCTTGTTCAAAAAACGAGTTAGCGCGTCTTGCTATATGGCTAATCGCAATTAAATCCGTGCCGCATCGTCGACATGTTTCCGGGACTTGTGAATTCAATTCAAAGCCACGTTTACAGGTTGGACATTTCAATTTCTGTTTATCCATCAGGATTCCGTTTCCATGTAAAACAGGATGTCTTCCAATTCCGCAACGTGAGCTTGAAATGTTTCTTTGTCATTTTCTTTAGCCGCCGTCAACATATTCGACAAAAGTTTATCGGTATCAGCTTTATCAACTTCATCCATGTTTGACGATACTTTGTCCACAAGTTGCTGCAATTGTTTCATGATTTTTTTCATATTGCTATCGTTAGAAGCGTTTTCCGAATCCGGAACGTCATCATCGTCAATATCAAAAAGGTCATCATCCTGCTCGCCGAACATTTCCTGAATTTGTTTGGATGATTCGGCTATTTGCTCGTCGCTTAATTTAGCCAAGGCGTCATCTATTGAAATATGTTTATTTATGCCAGTAGCTTTTTCCGTGGCAACGGTTCTAAGAATTCCGTCCAGATCCAGTTTCATACTCATCACTATCGGGCTGTTGGCAGCTTGCTCGGACAGATTCTCTATCTTGAATCGACCAAGCAGAGTATTTTTTCTGGCGTCTTCATTTTCTCCCTGAAAAACTCGTACTTCCACGGTTTCCTGATTATCGTACATAGTATAAAAAATTTCTTCTTTGTTTATTGGCAATGGCGATCCGGCTTTGATGATTGGAGCAAAGCGAAACGGAGATGTTTCACCATTAAGTTCGCCCATGCAGGAAACCCCGAAAGTATATGGAGTGATATCAACTAAAATCCGGTGATCTTCTTCGCCCATGAGGCGCGCTGCCATAATCGCAGCGCCGTAAACTACCGCCAAATCAGGATTTATGTCATTCCGTGGACGCACTCCGAATTCTTTCTCGATGGTATCTTTAATAATGGAACTTCGGGTTGAACCGCCGACCAGGATAATTTCGTCAATTTCAGCGGGTTTCATTTTAGCATCGGCCAGGCATTGTCGAACCGCAAGGACTGTTTTGCTGACAAAGGGTTGAATCAGTTCATTGAATTTACTGACTGAAAGCTCTTTTTCTAAAGACAAACTCTTAGTGGATTCGCTTGTGAGGTTATTTTCAATTATATTAGCATAGGCACTTTCAGACAATTGCATTTTAGCTGCTTCAGCTGCCTTGTCAAGACGGTATTCGGCTAACTTGGAAAGCTTATTCGGCGATTTCTGCTCATCATAGATTGCCTGCTGGAGCCATTCGCTGATAACCTGGTCAAAATCATCGCCGCCGAGATGATTATCGCCATGGCTGACTATAACTTCAGTTACATCGTCTTCAACTTTTACCAGGGAAACGTCGAAAGTTCCACCGCCAAGGTCAAATGCCAGGACATATTTAGCTTTATCGACATCCTTGTTTTCGTATGCCAGGCAGGCTGCGGTTGGTTCGTTGATGATGCGCAGAACTTCCAGCCCGGCAATTTTTCCAGCATCCCGTGTGGCCTGTCTTTGCGCGTCGTTGAACAGGGCGGGAACAGTAATAACTGCTTTGCTTACTTTTTGTTTCAATCTTTTTTCAGCATTTTCTTTTAATTTCCTCAAAATCATAGCGGAAATTTCCTGCGGCAGATATTCTTTTTCACCGAGCGACACTTTTTCATCGCTTCCCATTTTCCGCTTGATTGATTTAAGTGTTTTTTCAGGATACAAGGCGTACTGGTTGCGAGCCTCGGAACCGATTATTAACTTCCCGTCCGGCGAAATTCCGACAACTGACGGCAGCATTGGATTATCGTTTTCGCCTATTATTTCAATTTTACCGTTAATACATACCGCTACTTCACTGTTAGTAGTGCCGAGGTCAATTCCTATGACTGGTTCATTCATGATGTTTTTCCACTTTTACTTCTGCTGTTATTAATATTCGGGAATTACGTTTAAAACCCTGCGAAAATATTTTACTGACGCTTCCCGGAGGATAGAGACCTTTATTACTGACGGATAAGACCCGCATACTTGACGAATTAAAGGGGGCGCCTTCAGTAACAATGGATGTTACATCGAAACGCCGCAAAATATCGTCAGCCTTTTTCAAAAGCAATTCCAAGTTGCTTTGTTGTTCATGGAACAGGTCAGTGACTTTTTTCCGCCAAAAAATTCCATGAAGTTTACGTCCCTTAAAATGTTTCAGATTATTCGTGATTGACTCGCGTAAATTTATCAATTCAAGTAATACAGTTTCTTCAGCTTGTTGTCTGGCCAGGGGGATCTGACCTTTAATATCGGTAACGGTCTTGCTCAGGGTGGAGCTTTGCCGTACTAAATCTTCATGGAGACCGGACATACTTTTCAGCATGTCTGAACCACTTTTTTTCGCACTTTTGCTCTGGAGACTGATTTCTTGTTTCAGCGCGGTCAATTCGCTATAAAAACTGAACATATCTGGAACTTCGTCTGAAAAATCAGCTTGTTCGTCAAATTCCTCATCAGTCAAAGTATATAGATATTCCTTGAATTTGTCAACCATTTCTTCGCGCCAGCCGGATTCGTTATTTTCAGGCGGCACTTCGTTTTTTCGCGGGCCGGAGTAAATTGGATGTTTGTAAATATATACCGGTTTGGATGTATTATCACTCATAAGATTTACTCTGTTTTATTATTTTCTGCCACGTCGCAACGCCAGAACGTTTAATTTTAAATTTTTTAAGCGGGAGCAAGTCATTAATTTCCGGTGCTTCATTACCGTTGAGCGGCATGCCGAATAATTCCAGACGCGCTCGTGATTCTTCGTCCTTCAACATTTCGTAAGCTTCGGAAACGGCTTGAAACATTTCGGGAGCTTTTTCAGGCGAATAGACGCGAAGTTTTCGCAAATATGCTTTCCTGATTTCCTTTAGGGAAGCGTTTTCCTGTAACTCAAGTACTTCAAATGGGTATAGCATCTTCAAACCTTTCAATTAGTGATTTTAATTCATCAATAGTATCGTTCGTTATACGCGAGTTGTTAAAGTCCATATCATCATATTCATCATCATATTCGCTTGTATCGTCAATACACTCATAATCAGTTAAGCGAGGCGGGAAACCAATTTTCGAAAATTTTACTGTTGGAACGTGTTTCTTGATTTCCCAGAATGATGAAAACTCGGAATTTATTTCTCTTTTGATTATTTT
>DAOWBJ010000113.1 GCA_030634125.1 Victivallales bacterium | reverse complement strand
TTGCAAAGATAGAAACTAAATATTCTTCCATAAATATTGCACTAAGCCCCAGTAGACAGATTACAACTGTTATTCCCCAGCCTAATAATTCTTTAGGCGGAATGGTTTCCCAAAATGATTGTAATGGAACTATGGCAAATATTCCCAATATTGAACATAATATTATAACTGCTAAATATTTCCATTTGTTTTTTTTGAGATCAGGAATCTTCACTCTGAGTTCGCGACAACGTTGACGGACATGTTTTTGTGCAAATGAAAATGTTAGTGCAAGAATAATAAATAATAATATCCCCATTTGCGCTATCAAGCTGGGAGAGTTAATCCAAATATTATATTGATGCCCGCCCATAAATCCTGTAATACTGATTAAGAAATATAAAAGTAGTGGTAAAATAACTCCCCAAATGAAAACTTTTCCAATCAATTTCGGACTTGGAGCTAAAGACAAAGCTTTTTGTTTTGAATATATTTCCCAGCAAAAGCTGCTAATTAAAGCTCCGAGCATAGCAAGCATGAAAAAAGCATTCAATACTTTTAAGGCTAATTTCTCTATAGCGCAATATTCTATTTTGCGGCTCACAGCTAATTCTGTATCTGAAAAATTTACTTTGAGTCCTGCAAGTACATTGCTTGCGAATACCGCTTGTTTACCCGATGTTTTTTTGTCGCGCACTATTGGCGTTTTTTTCCACTTATTTGTCGCGGTGAAAACAGCAGTTAATTCCTGTTCTGCTCGTTTAGCTAAATTATTTTTTCCTGCTAGACGATATATTTCAGGAATTTTTTCTTTTCCAATTGTTACTATTGCCATATCTACTAAGACTGCGATTAAAAAATTAGAATCTTCAGTAATTTGCTTTATGAATTTTTTCCATGGAGCGATTATCCTTAGTGCTTTCTGCTGTTTACCTTCCTTTTGCAATAATTCAGCATATTTCCAAGTGTCTCTAGCAATACTTCTCAAATGATTTAAGTAAGGCAGGATTGTAGCAGCTGAAAATCGCAGTTGTCTAATACTTTCAACCATGCTTTGTGCTTTCCCCATAATATTAAGTCGTTCTTGAAGCATTTCCGTAGTATAAGTTTTAAAATATATTTTCCGCGTTCCTTTAAGGTATTCCTCAACAGCTTGATTCATTAGGTCGCGATTTATTTTTGTGGAGTATTCTTTTCTATACTCTTTTTTCCAATACTTTCCTTCTGAATTTAGATATACACGTTTTGATTTTGTTTCGCAAGCTTTTTCCAACAACAAGCCAACGGCAATATAATTATACAAAGCATTATCTGGATCTATTTTTTCTGCAAGTTCCAATTCGGTAAATATATTTCTGTCATGGTTTCTATTCCAAGCTAACAAGTTCAATATATAATTTGCCAAATATATCTTGTTTTCAGGAAAACGCTCCCAAATAGCCCGCTGCTGTTCTGTTCTGTTTTGTCTTTTCTAGATTTATCTCCATACAAAATAAATTTTTCTTCCGGTGTATATCTTTCCCAAAAGCAGAAAACTCTATTCCCAGAATCACCAAAATTCCAAAAACCAGAATAAGGATATATATCGGAGCGCATTTCCATTGAGCTCGGATCAAAGCTGATTAAAGCGCAGATTATTACTGCGGGGATTAGGATGATTCCGGCGAATACTTTTAATCTGGCTTTAAATGACATTTTTGCGCTATTGGCATCGGCGATTTCGTCGCTTATCTGGATAGTGTCGCCGAATGATTTTAGTGCTTGTTTTTCACTTTCTTTTTCAGACAAACCGGATTGTATGCCTTCTTCAATCTTTGCGTCAAGATGTGAACGCAGTTCGCTTTTTACGTCCAGACGTATTTCATGGTCAGCCTTCAAGCCAAGCGTCAGATTATCCAGTAATTTTTCTATTTTTGCTTTATCCATGATTCACCTCTTCGTTAAACGGTGGCACTCAGCAGTACGTTTACGGATTTAGCAAAGACAGCCCATTCCTCTTTCTTTTCGACCAGGATTGCGGCTCCTTTCCTGGTCAAGGTGTAATATTTCCTCGGCTTGTTATTTTCCGCTATCTGCCATTCGCTTTCAATTAATTTAGCGGCTTCCAGGCGGTGCAGGCACGGATAAAGTGTTCCCTCTTTCCATTGAAAAGCGTTATTGGTTTTCTCGTTAACAAGCTTGATAATCTCATAACCATACATTTTTTTGTTGTTTAAAAAGTTAAGGATTATCGGTTCCGCGACGCCACGCATTAAATCGCTATTGGCTACCATTGTATACCTCCATAGTTATTATACATCGCCTGTCTATGTATAGATTATACATCGACACGCAAGGTATGTCAAGTGGGAATGTGTTTTTTTGTTGAAAAAAATTGCTATATATGTAAGGCGCCACTCTTTTTTCTTAGTAGTGCCAGGAGCAGCCTTGCTCCGGCATATAATGATCTTAATCGGGCTGTAATCTTGGGGCTTGGAGCGAACTTTTGTCGCGGTGCGAGCCGCACCTGCGACCACTTTTATGCATTTTGACATTAAACTGACGTGTTGCCTTTATATGTAAGGCGTCAGTTCAATAAGTATAACAAGTATTGCCAGCGGCTCGACAGAGTCTCGCCCTCCACGGTAAACTTCGATGCAATGGGAAAATGGAGGGCGAAAGTCCGCTTGAGCCGTTTAAAAATTTATTAGAAATGTTATTGGGAATATTCCCTTGGGATTGAAATTTAAAACCCCAATCTGAACACATGATCTTTTTTTCTTTTGTTCCTTGAAATCCTTGGTTTGGAAATCATCGAATACGTCACTTGGATGTTCGGAATAATTTATTAAACCGATTTGAAGTCCCTTGAAAACAATATTTGAAATATTGATGGCACCTAACTGCATACCGCTGAAAATTGAATCAGCAGCATTTATAAAGGCACATTGAACACCGGATGAGGTGCTGTATGCATTGTCTAAACTGTCAGAGCCAGCCTGATTGTAAAGCCCGGCTATCTGTATTCCTCTCATTTCAGTTTCAGCCATATTGACAAGACCGAAACTTATTCCTTTCATAACGCCGGCTGTTCTGTTTGAAAGAGCCATCTGCATACCGGTAGTACCATCTAAACCTGAATCACAGATAATACCACAATCAAAACCATTCATTCCTTTATTATAGGTATACAAGCTTGAAAAACGGAAGCCGGTAACGATAGTATCTTCGCACGGGTACTGTATAGGAGAAAAAAATCCAAGCTCAATCATGGTTTTTTTGCTGCACTTGCAAGCACTCTCGATGTCTTTAGGATCATTAGTGGGTTTGCTGGACATGCTGGAATTTGCAGGTTTGCTTACTTTAACGGTTTTAACGGCTTTTTTCGGCTTGCTTGTTTTTTTACTTTCCGCAGCTTGACAAAGTGCGATTCCCATTAATGCGACAACAAAAAAAACAATGAACTTTTTAGTTTTGAACATGCTGAAATCTCCTTGATTAAAATGATAATTGAAAATAAAATAACAACGATTAGCTCAAAAAGCAAGTTTTAAACTTATAGAATAGCTTATTTGTGCTCAAAAAAAATGCACGAAAATAAAAACCGGTTTTTTAGTTTGTTTTTTTATTGATTTTTTAGCTGTTTGGTTTACATTTATATAAACAGGCAGGATGAAATGACAAATATAAAAAAATCCAATTCAAAAGCTGTTAGTCGCGGAGATGTAGCGCGAGCGGCCGGCGTGAGTGCTACGACCGTAACACACGCTCTGAATCCTCCTGCTAATGTTAGAATGAATTCCGAAACCAAAGAAAGAGTCTGCCGGATTGCGCGTGAAATGGGCTATCGTCCTAATTTTTTCGGACGGTCTCTGGTTACCGGTAAAAGTTTTGCGATAGGTTTTCTACAGCCCGAATATGAAGCTTTATTTTTGGAATTTTATCAGCATATGGCCTACGGTCTTGCCAGCAGTATGGCAAAAGATGATTATAATTTATTGATGGCTTTCAAAGATGAACGCAAAAATTATCTGAAACTTGTTCGTCAGGGACGTGTTGACGGCATGATCGTTTTGCAGAGCAAGTCCACCGCCGATGATTTAAAGGAAATAGCAGCGACCGGCATTCCGACCATAATGCTTAACCAGCCTTATGACTGTATTCGGCTTGAGAACTGCGCGAATATCATCAGCGATCACCAAAAACTTGCAAATGATATAATGGAAGAATTTATCAAGCGGAAGCGCAAAAATATTTTGTGCGCTAATGATTATAATTTTTGCGTTCCGAACCTTTGTGTATTCGATGCTTTTCAGCTAAAAAGTAAAGAATTCATCAAAGATGGCGTCAAGGTGGTTCATTTATTGCCGCCTGAAGAGAATTTTGAAAAACAAATCAGTAATTTATTCGAATCAGGTCAGCGTTTTGACGGAATTTACATAGATGGAGAAGAATTAGTTGAAGCCTATGTCCGTATCGCTCATAAATACGGTATGGAATGCGGAAAAGATTACGATTTGCATATTTCCTCCGTAAAACCTGAACTATCTCCTTCTGTCTTTGATTTTCCTCTGACAATGCACATTCAACAGGGTGAAAAAATGGGCAGCCGGGCCTGGGAGACAATGAATAAAATAATAAATAAAGAAGAATTTAATAAACAAATAAAAATCCCTTATCAATTAAACAAAAGGTGAAAAAAAGATGGATTCTCTGAAAATTGGAATGATCGGCCTGGACACTTCACACTGTCCGGCATTTGTAAAACTCCTGAATGACGCAACTAACGAATTTCACGTTCCCGGCGCGAAAGTCGTTAAAGCTTTTCCGGGAGGAAGTGAGTTGTTTTCCAGCAGCATCAGCCGTGTTGAAGGTTTTACTAATGAATTGAAAGAACTTGGCGTTGAAATTTGTAACTCAATTGAAGCGACCGCCGAAGGAATGGATGCTTTTCTCCTCGAAAGTGTGGATGGCCGTCAACATCTTGAGCAATTCAAAATCCTCGCTCAATACGGCAAACCTGTTTTCATTGATAAACCTTTTGCCTGTTGTTTTGAGGATGCTAAAGCTATCGTTGAACTGGCAAAAGAAAAGAATGTTCCAGTCATGACCGCTTCCGCTATCCGTTATGCTAAAGGCATTGATGTTTTGCGTGATGCTTCAAAAGTCGAAGCCTGTGAAGCATTTGGCCCTATGGCTTTACTTGATGATTACCGTGATTATTTCTGGTACGGAATTCATTCCGCGGAAACTCTGTATTCATTCATGGGTACAGGCTGCAAACAAGTTCAAACTACCAGCACTGACACAATAGATGTGATTGTCGGCATCTGGACTGACGGACGCATTGGAACACTTCGCGGGAACCGCGTGGGAGCTAATGGTTTCGGTTGTATGCTTACAACGGAAGGGGCAACTAAATTCGCGCTCGTTTCACCTGAAGTTCCGTATTACGCATTGATGTTGAAAAAGATGCTTCCATTTTTCCAGACAGGGGTTTCAGATATTCCTGTCGAAGAAAGTCTGGAAATAATAGCTTTCCTCGAAGCGGCCAGCCAAAGCCGTACACAGGGTGGTAAAGTCATAGAAATAATGAAATGATTTTTTAAAGTCCCGCGATATTGCGTCCCATACGAACGAGATTGGCAGGGGTTTGCGCAAAAGCCTCTGCCAGGCTGCATGGTGATGAAGTCGTACTGAACATCGCGGTGAATAAATCCGATAATTCACTTAAATCACCCTGTAAAGCTCCGGATACCAGCACCGCGGGGACTTTCGCGTCCCCTGCCGCCCGCGCGATTACGGCACAAAGTTTGCCGTGGGCGGTTTGGTAATCCGTGCAGCCCTCGCCGGTAATTAAAATATCGGCATCAACTAATTTTTGTTTCAATCCGGTAATTTCTATAATCAGTTCCGCGCCGGAAACTGATTCGGCGTCACAAAGAGCACGCAGTCCAAAGCCTAAACCGCCAGCCGCGCCGTCTCCTTTTCTTTCGCAATCATCCGCGAAACCGGCAGAAATAACTTTATCAGAATAATGCGCGAGATTTTCTTCAAGCTCTATGACCATTTTATCTGTCGCGCATTTTTGCGGACCGAAAATTTTTACCGCGCCGGTTTCACCCAGCAGAGGATTAGTTACATCACCGGCAATCCGAATACAGCAGTCTTTTAGTTCCGGC
>DAOWBJ010000150.1 GCA_030634125.1 Victivallales bacterium | reverse complement strand
TACATAGCTGAGGCTATGCGCCTCATCAGCAAGCCACACATCACTCCGGTATAAATTACGCATTTTGTCAAGTTTATTCTTTTACAGCTCCTGGCTCCCCTGAATCATGTTTTTTATTTTTTCTTGTTTTCTGTTCGTAAAAGTATGAATATAGTGTAGGTTAAAGCTTGTTTTTTTGAGAAAGGATTTTTGATTTAATGAATGATATGCTGGTAAAAATAATTTACGCTATAATTGAGATGTTCTGCATGTTTAGCGTTGGGGCTTTGGCTATGCGGCTCAAGTTTATTGAGAAAGAAGATCTCAGTAAATTAGGACGTCTGGTTATTGATATTATGTTTCCCATGCTGGCTTTCTCATCGATAACGTCCAAGTTTGATCCTTCGCAGCTTAATGAATTATGGTTGTTGCCGGTATTTGGATTTGCTTTGATGTTTTCCGGCGGCATTCTGGGTTTTGCGTTCCGCTACGGCATGCGCAATCGTTCAGACGAGCGCATGATTACTTTTCACCATTTCTGCGCTATAAATAATTATGTATTTTTGCCTTTGATCATATTGCAGAGTCTCTGGGGTGACAAATACGTAGCGCTTTTACTTATCATGAATATAGGTTCGACTCTTGGTTTCTGGACGGTCGGTGTGGGAATTTTATCCGGCGGCTGCATCAAGCGTACCTTGAAAAATATTTTTTCAATAAACCTGCTGGCTGTTGTTCTGGCATTGTCTTTTTGTTTTCTAAAGATTCCAGTCCCCGAAATAGCTGCTAATGTTTTCAGTAAAATCGGCGGCGCGGCGGTTCCATTGATGTTGATAGTCATCGGCGCGGCTATATGGAACAGTGCTCATCATTTGTTGAAAAATAAATGGGATATTATTTATCTGTCGCTGGTTCGTTTAATTGTTATACCTTTAATACTGGTTTCTATCCTGAAGCTTCTGCCCTTACCGCTGGAAGTATTCCGGGTGGTTTTTGTGGTATCCATAATGCCGGTATCGTCAAGCGCGGTTGTTTTCATGCGTCGTTTCGGCGGCAACCCTGATCTTGCCGCGCAAGCGGCAGTGGTTACGACATTATTGTCAATTTTGACTATTCCCATAATGACTTATTTATTTTTATAAGCTTTCCGGAGTCTTTTTTCGCTTATCTGCTGGATATAATAATATCCAAGCGATGGAAGGCGGTTCAACGCGAACAGATACTTAGTTTTATACCTTACGGTCTCAAAATGCACCTTTTTATTTTTAACAGCTTCTCTGAATTCTTCAAGGAAAGGGAATTTTTTCAATACCAGCTTAGTGTTTTTTCGATTTATTACAGCTTTTTTAGTTCTAAAATCACTTGAAAGAATAATTTTACCCTGCTGGTTGATCAAATATTCCTTCGCACCTGCGGTTTGCCTCCCGAATATATATTGTTTGATATAACCCAAACGAATATGCAGACCGACTACACCCTGAAAGATATTTTTTTCATCATAAATGCACATGGTAGTTGACATAAGCATTTTTGAACTCAAAGCACATCTAAAAGGAGCTGACCAGAGAGAATTATTTTTTTTAATTAAAGCCTTCTGGTACCATGGTCGCTTGCGCGGATCGTAATCTTTCGGGTAAGAGCTCGTTCCCGGATAGGCGAACATAGTACCATTTTTCAAACTTAAAGTGATCCAATTCAGCGGTGCTCCTTTTTTCATAATAATTTTTTTGACAGTATCTCTTGTTTCATTTTTAAATTTCGGATTACTTGTAAACATTACATGTCTGAATACTGGTGATAAAGCGACAATTCTTTTATCCATAGCATCAAGAACATCTTCGACAACAGCCTTTTTTAAGACAGGATAATCCAGACTTATGCTTATGCCGTATGCGGGAGAATAAACATAATCTGAAGGAGGAGATACGCCCTGGAAATCAGCGAGAGTATATATTTTAATTTTTGTATCCGCCTTGCGGTTCAAAACACGTCCGGCTTGATAGGCTACATTCGCAAGTTGAGTTTTGAAGTAAAAAAACACCTGTTCTATTTTGTGGGCTTTCTGCGATACTCCATGTTGAAAATGAGTCAACATATCTTCTCTTGTCTCTTGTTCGTTCATAAGAACATTCTGGGAGTACAAGCTGTAAATAGTGCTGCCCGCCAAACACAGCAGTATAATCGATATTACAAAAGAAGTAATTGCCTTGTGATTGAGCATGGCTCGTGTATATTTTCTAAAAATATTATCTGGTCTAGCGGTGGTTTCCTCGCTCATAAGATAAAGTTTGAGGTCATTTGCCATATCGTTCGCTGTTTTATAACGGCGGGACAAAGAATCGCAAATGGATTTATCGATAATAGCTTTGATATCTGATGATAGATTTCCTTTAAGAAAACGGTGTTTAAACGGACGATAATTGTGATTGGCAATGTTTTTCAACACTTCCTTCACTGTTTCGCCGGGCACTGCTCTTTGCAGGGATACAATTTCAAAAAGTATCATTCCCAGAGAAAAGATATCTGATTGCAGACTGCATGATTCACCTTTAATCAGTTCAGGGGCTATATAACATGGCGTTCCAACGAGTTCTTTTCTGGAATGAGCTCCGACTTTATTAAGGTGTTCATCATCTGAGAATTCTTCCGGGTTCATCAGGCACGCCAGTCCCCAATCCATAACATATACTTCGCCGTAATTACCGATCATGATATTTTCAGGCTTGAGGTCTCTATGAATCACGCCCTTACAATGCGCGTAATCAACGGCTTCACATATTTTAAGAAAATATTCTATACGGGTTACTATAGAATGTTTTTCATCAAAAATTTCTACGCCATCGTGTTCATATAAACTAATAACATCCTGCAGGTACTTCTGCAGTGTTTTACCGTGAATGTGTTTCATTGCCAAATGCAATTTACTCTTGTCTTCACAATGCAGGCCGTAAAGAGGAATGATTGAGGGATGATCCAATTGAGCCATAATTCTGGCTTCGGAAACGAACAAGTTTTCATCTTCCCGCGCGTGCTTCCCGGCGTCATCAGCTTTAAGTGACTTCACCACAATATCACGTTTCAATGACTTGTCGAAAGCAGTCCTGATAACTCCCTGCGAGCCTTCCGAGAACTGATGTTTAAGTTCATAATTGTCATGAATACTCTGCAGTTCCAATTTATCTTTAAGTGGATGAATTGAATTTATTGTAGAAAGAATAGTATTTGATTTTACATAATCGTCAGTAATGCGTTTTCTGGTAAAAATAGATTTTCCAGTCAAGGAACTGGTAGATGCTGTTTCTTGCGTCTTTACGGCACAAGCCGGACTACTATTTTTTTTACTGTCAGCTGCTATTTTTATATAATCGATATCAATTTTTTGAGTCAACTCAACGTTTGCCGCATTAAAAGGCATTTTTGTAGTACATTCAATATTTGTCATTTTATTTTTAGCTGTTCCAGACATATATTCAATCCTGTTTCTTTTTAGTCGAATTGTTTTTTTGCCAATTGTCCCTAAGTCTTTTTTCGCTGATTTGTTGAATATAATAATACCCAAGTGATGGAAGGAGATTTAATCCGAAAATATATTTTCTCCCATTAATCATTACTTCAAATTGTGCCGTTCCTTCTCCCGCAGCTTTGCGCAACTGCTCCAGAAAAGGGAATTTTTTCAATACCATAGTCGCTCTTTTGTTTGATTTCGCATTTTCCTTTTTGAAATCACTTGAAAGAATAATTCTGCCTTGTTTGTCAAGTAAATATTCCTTACCTCCTGAGATTAGTTGTTTGCCGAAGAGGTATTTCTGAATATAATTCAAACTAATATCCATAGCCATTACCCCCAAAAAGCCATTTCCCTTATCGTAAACACATTGCATACAGGATATAACTATGTTCAAACCGGAAGCGTCCAGGTATGGTTCTGACCAGATCAGATGTTTTTTTTGTTTCAAGGCGCTCTTGTACCATGGGCGTTTACGCGGGTCATAATCCTGCGTGTATGGTTTTCCCGGGAATGAGAACATGGAGCCGTTTTTCAAGCCCATATAAATCCAAATCAGAGGAGCTCCTTTGTTGCTGATGATTTTTTTTATGGAAGCTTCTGTTTTATACTCAAAATTCGGATCACTGCTAAACATTACATGCTTAAATCTCGCTTGTAATCCGACAACTCTTTTATTTAATTTGTCCGCGAGTTTTGTTCCCTTTCCCGGCTTGATAACAGAATAATTCAAACTTATTTTCATATCATAGGCGGGTGCGTAAATATAATCTTCAGGAGCTGTATCCTTCTTTAAAAAATCTTTACATTCATATATCTGTTCACTTGTCTGTGTTTTGCTGTTTAAAGCACGTCCGGCACTGTAAGCGGTATCTTTAAGTTGATTTTTTAAATAAAAGAATATGCGTTCCATTTCACTGGCATTTTGTGAAACCTTACCCTGAAAAGAACTCAACATGTCTTCACGCGCTTTCTGTTCTATTATAAGAGCGTTTTGAGTGTATAAGCCATAAATAGTACTGGCGGACAAACACAAAAGTATACTCATTACCACAATGGAAGTAAGCATTTTATGATTAACCATAGCGCGCATGCATTTTCTGAAAATATTATCCGGCCTGGCGGCGGTTTCCTCGCGCATGAGATAAAGTCTCAGATCCTTAGCCATATCATTCGCGCTTTTATAACGGTGGGATAGTTGCTCGCAAATAGCTTTCGCGACAATTGCTTTAAGGTCATCTGAGAGTTTATTTTTAAGAAAACGGTGTTTAAAAGGACGATAATTCCAGTTAACGATATTTTTCAGTACTTCATTTACAGTTTTTCCGGATACTGCTCTCGTCAAAGTAACAATCTCAAAAAGTATCATTCCCAAGGCAAAAACGTCTGACTGCGAACTGCATGGTTTGCCTCTAATTAGTTCTGGAGCAATATAACAGGGCGTTCCGACAAGTTCACTTTTACCATATCTTCCAACTTCACTGTGATGCTCACCGTCTGAGAATTTTTCGGGTTCCACCAGACAGGCCAGTCCCCAATCCATAACATAGACCTCTCCGTAATTTCCAATCATGATATTTTCTGGTTTAATATCTCTATGGACTACGCCCTTGCAATGCGCGTAATCAATCGCTTCGCATACTTTTATGAGATATTCTATACGGGTTGATATCGAACGTTTTTCATCAAATTGTTCTATTCCTTCGCGTTCATATAAAGTAACGGTATCCCCTAAATACTGTTTCAGGGTCTTGCCGTGAATAT
>DAOWBJ010000200.1 GCA_030634125.1 Victivallales bacterium | reverse complement strand
GGATATTATATCCTGAGGGGGTCTTGGGGATAATTGTGACATAGTATGCAGTGTATCCATTGTACATACTGCCCCTATGATTGACTAGTTCACTCAAAGTATTATAAAGTGTTACCGTCCCAGAGGCGTTGAGAGTGTTAAATTTATTTTTTAGCTCGGCAATAATTTTTCTATCGTCATTAACAATATCAACTAACGTATTATTGTTTAAATCTCTCCAGCCGTGTACACTGCCAAGGATTTGTTGATGGAACGAGCCTATGGCATTTGTCAAAGACTTATCGACTTGACGGTGCAATTCAAACTCTTTCCAAGGAATGTCTGAGTTACTAAGTAGCATCGAAAATTCTGCAGCAAATGGGTCTATTACATTTCGGTCAAATTGTTTACGGGCTTTTTCTCGGCCTGTCGCGACTGAAGTAGCCAGTTTCTTTACTGCATTTATTAAACTTTCGTCATCTATCCAACTCAAATATGCCATTGCAAATACTCCATTATTAATGATAATAGAGTAATGTAACATATTAATTATGATATGTCAAAGATTTTCACAATAGTTGTTTAACATCCGCACAAGAGATCTTGCCACAGCATAAGCTAAATTAACTGGAACAGCATTCCCAATCTGTTTGTAAATACTGGAAGCTGAACCTTTGAATCTCCAGCCATCGGGAAAGGTTTGAATACGGGCATATTCTTTTGTTGTTAAAGGTCTTGTTTCTTCTGGATGACACCTTTCTGTTTGTTTTTGTGCAGGCGCACATGTCAATGTTAGGCTTGGTTCGTCCCAAGAAAGACGCCTTGCCATTCCAGTTTTCCCCCCGCCTAAATAAAAGCTTTTTTTCATATATTCTTTCTGTAGCTCTATTGGGAGATTTCTCCAATAACCGCCAGGGGGAACGCAAGAAAGAATCTCTTTTTTTCGCTCGGGATATTCTTGCCCTGGGGAAGGAGGACAATCAGTATCGTATAAGTGGCCAGCTTTTAAAGCATCGCGAACCGTAAGAATACATTTATATGGAGAAGGCCAAAGAAATTTCATTTTTTGTGCTAAATCATTTCTTATACCAATAATAAATAATCGTTCTCTTTTCTGCGGAACCATATAAAAAATAGCCTTTAAAACCCTAGGTTCAATAAGTGTATATCCTAATTCTGAAAGGACATTCTTTATTGTTTCTAAAGTTTTGCCTTCATCATGTTTGAGGAGCCCACGAACGTTTTCACCAAGAAAAATCTTTGGTTGGACTTCGCTTACGGCTCTGGCAAATTGGTAGAACAAAGTTCCTCGTATATCTTCAAATCCGAGTTTTTTCCCCGCATATGAAAATGCCTGGCAAGGAAATCCGCCTGAAATCAAATCTATTTTACCTTTGTAGGGAGTAAAAGATAAATTTGCAATATCTCCTTGCACAACATTCCAGTCAGGTCGATTTTTCTTTAGTGTCAAGCAAGGATCTTTTACTAATTCATTTAAAAGTACAGTTTTAAATCCGGCTTTTTCAAGCCCTAGTGCAAGCCCTCCAGCTCCGGCAAACAATTCTATACATTTGTATTGGCGAGTTGGTTTGATTTCAATTTCTTCGTCCCAAAGCGAATTGAACATTAATTTTGCTTCGTCAAAAATCTCTAATTGTGATTTGTGGTAAACCCGATAATTGTTAATGGGGTGTCTAGTAGGGACTAATTTTTTATTATTATCCCATCTTCGTAGAGTTTCTTTTGAGATAGATAATATATCTGCAACCTCGGCGATAGAATAATATTCTTTGTATTGCATAAAAATGCATCCTTTTAGAAAATTAATTATTCAACATTACACATGGTTATTGTAGATGGAAAATCTAAAATTGCAAGAGATAAAATAAAAATATATTGCTTAATTTGCAAACACGAGCTCGGGGTCAAAACTTAGCTTTCGTGTTTTCTTTCAGCTTTTTGGTATGATTTTTACATCCAACGGGCAGCTTGCATCAACGAAACACCTGAAGGTGCAAACATCGTGTAAAATAATTATTTTTCTTTTTTGTTTTTACCTCAAATTTTTCTCACAGTCATCCCATAACTTCTGGGAATTACTTATTTTTCAGCAACTAAGTAGTCGCGAGTGCAGCCTTGCACCGCGACCTTTACGCTCGACAAAGTCAATAACTTTAGTCAATCAGAAGTCTCTGTCACGGAGCAAGCTGCTCCTGTGACTACTTTTTGCAAACATACTTTATTTTCTATGGAATGACCGTGATTAATTTTTCATGCTTTCTTCATTATTTTCCCCTTTAATAATTGCATTAAAAGTATTTTATATTCTATTAAAAGATAGATTAAAAACAGCAAGGAGCTATAACTGTGCAGGATATATATAATGTGTTAAAAAAACATAAGCAGGAACATGTTCTTAAATTCATTGATGAACTCAACCCGTCTCAAAGCACTGAACTTTTACAGCAGCTTGAACAAATAGATTTTGATGAACTTGATAATCTGATTGATGAATATGTAATGCAGGAACCTGAAATAAAAATTCCTGCCGATCTGGAGCCTGCGCCGTTTTTCCCGCTCAAAGCTAAAGATGCCCGGCAGGAAGAACTATATACTCAAGCCATCGCCAAAGGTAGAGAATTACTTCAGGAAGGCAAAGTCACGGCTCTGACTGTTGCCGGCGGACAGGGAACCCGGCTGGGCTTTGACGCCCCCAAAGGCACTTATCCGATCACTCCGGTAAAAAAGAAAAGTTTGTTCCAGTATTTCGCCGAATCAATTTTGCGTGCCGGCAGCAAATACGGACACGAACTGACCTGGTATATAATGACTAGCGGGCTGAATAATGAAGCTACACGAAAGTTTTTTGAAGAAAATAATTATTTTGGTTTAAATCCTGAAAACGTAATCTTTTTTACCCAGGGAACTATGCCCGCAGTTGATTATAATGGGAAATTATTGCTGTCGGATAAAGATTCTTTAGCTCTGTCTCCTGATGGACACGGCGGCACTTTACTGGCTCTGCGCCGCTCAGGATGTCTGGATCGAATGAAATCTGACGGAGTTGAATATATTTCTTATTTCCAAGTGGACAATCCACTGGTTTCAGTGGTTGATCCACTTTTTATTGGTTTACATGCTTTACAGGAATCAGACATGAGTGCTGTGATGCTGGCTAAAACAGAACCCTTTGAAAAGCTTGGTAATTTCTGTGTCAGTAATAATAAATTAATGATTATAGAATACAGCGATTTACCCGAAAATCTCGCGAAAGCCAGAAACGCCGACGGCAGTTTGAAATTTATTGCCGGAAGCCCGGCTATTCATGTTCTAAATCATAAATTTGTGTCTGAGTTGACCAAAGCAGGACACTTGAAGCTGCCCTGGCATCGCGCTGATAAAAAAATAAAGTTTATCAACGATAATGCTGAACTCATTACGCCCGAAAAACCTAATGGCGTCAAACTGGAATCATTTATTTTTGACGCATTACAGCTCGCAGGAAAAACTATGGTTTTGGAAGCCGCGCGGGAAGAGGAATTCGCTCCGACCAAAAACAAAACCGGGGTTGACTCTGTCGAAAGCTGCCGCGAAATGTTAATTGAACGCGACGCGAAACGCCTGGAACGAGTTGGCGTAAAAATCCCCCGCGACGCGGACGGCAAAGCTGCTGTAAAAATAGAAATTTCACCTTTGGCGGTAATTGACGATGACGATGCCCGCAGTTATTGCCAAACTGAAAATATTCGTAAAATCGACACCAAGATGGACAATATCTATTTAACATGATCAAAATTATTGAATTCAATATTAATGAAATTCTTTTAGCGGAAAAGGCCTGCTCGGATTTAATTACGAGAGCATGTTTAAGAACGCCTGTTACGCCGCTGCATGTTACCGGATTATGTTCCAGTAAAAAGAAAGTTTTTGTTATTTTAGAACAATGCCCTCACGAACTTCCTTTGCCGGAATATCGCTTTGCGCTTTTAAGTTCTATAGATGAAAAAGACATTGGACCGGAAATTTCCGCACGTTATTACGCGGGATTCACGACAATCGGTTCCTTTGTGGTCGAAAATAAATTGTGGGCACTGTTTGCCGGCAGAAAAACTGATATTCAAGAATCGTAAAATTATGCAAAACATACATATCCCAGAACAACTGCTTGAACAATACAGTCAAACTCCTTCTGAAAAATCTATTATGTACGCATGCTGGATGCTGATTGTCGTTACTTTTATTCTGCTCTTCGGGTTGACTATGCTTTATTCAACTTCTTACGACCCTGTCTATTACGGGGTGGAATATTTCAAAAAACAATTACAATGGACTGTTGCCGGTCTGGTTGCCGGCATTACCGCTTTTGTTATCGGACATAAAAAATTATCGGAAGCAAGCATTTTCTTTATGCTGCTGGCAATAGTCCTGCTTGGGCTTGCGGATTTTTGTTTTCCGGCAATTAAAGGCGCTCACCGCTGG